>CAZFMU010000201.1:0-3379 GCA_964520165.1 uncultured Salinarchaeum sp.
TGGTAGACATTCCAGATTCCCTTCGCAGTCTGTTTACCGGAACTATTGAGGATCGCGGCGATCGATATGTTATCGAAGTACCTGCCTCCGAGGTCGACCACGCAACGCTCCAGTCCGGAGAGACCTACCGCGTTGCGATGCTCGGCCAGACAGGAGTCGAGTCAACGACCACATCGGCATCGCCATCGACGACGGAGTCCCCGACACCGACCACCCGGACGCCGCCGGTTGAGGAAGGCGAGACGCGCGAGGTTACCATCGAGTCACTTGGTGATAAGGGCGACGGGATCGCCAAGGTCGAACGCGGCTATGTGCTGATCGTTCCGGGAGCCCGGCCCGGCGACGAGGTGACCGTCGAGATTGAGGAGGTTAAAGAAAACGTCGCATTTGCTGAACCGGTTAAAAGCGACGAACCACCGGTTTGAGGCCTACTGCGCTGAGACGCGAGGAGGTCACGCTGAACGCCTCGCACTCCCTGTAAGACTTAATCGGCGCGGCGCCTAACGGATGATAATGGCATCCGGACTTGAGAACCTCCCGATACTGTTGGTCCTTTCGGGAATCGTGCTGATGACGCTGGAGGCGCTGGCTCCGGGAGCGAATTTTATCGTCATCGGGACGGCCCTGCTTGGCGCGGGACTCGCCGGCGTGGTCCTCAATCCATTCCTTGGTGGGGGCCTGTTGGTGGCCGTTCTGGCCGGACTGATGCTCGCATTCGGGGGTGGGGCGTTATACATCTACCGCGAATTCGAGTTCTACGGCGACAACGAGCGCGGTGCCCCGACTGACTCGAATGCACTGCGCGGGCGTACCGGTCGGGTAACCGAACGGGTGACGCCCACCGGCGGCGAGGTTAAACTTGAGGAAGGGGGATTCAATCCAATCTATCAGGCACGAAGCATCGATGGCGAGATCGCCGAAGGTGAGGAGGTGATGGTGGTTGATCCCGGTGGAGGAAACGTGTTGACCGTCGAGGCACTCTCGGCGATCGGACAGGATTCGATCGATCGCGCGCTTGATCGCGATCGTCAGTCCGAGGAAGATCTCGACATCGAGTGATCGCCTCAGACCTCGTCGAACAGCCCTGTCGAGAGGTATCGCTCGCCGGAGTCCCAAAAGACCGTCACCACGAAGGCGTCGTCACCGAGTTCGTCGGCGACCGCTTGGGCGATGACACTTGAGGCCCCACTCGACTGACCGACGAGGATGCCCTCCTCGCGGGCGAGTCGCCGACACTCGGCCTCCGCGGTGTCAATGGGAACGGTCCGTACGTCATCAAGCAACGAGACATCAAGGATGTCACTAACAAATCCAGGGCCCATGCCCTGATACTCGTCACTTCCGGACTCGCCGGTCGAAAGGACCGGGTTCGCAGCCGGTTCAACGGCGACGACCGTGAGGTCGGAGAACGCCTCGCGTAGACGCCGGCCGGTACCGGTAATCGTTCCGCCCGTCCCGACGCCGGCGACAAGGGCGTCAACGGTCCGATCGTCGATCTGGTCGAGAATCTCGGCGCCGGTACCGTGGTAGTGTGCATCGGGGTTCGCCGGGTTCGCGAACTGTTCGAGCTGAAGCGCCCCCTCCGCGGCGATTGCATCGGCGCGATCACGCGCATCGGAGATATCACCCTCGACAAGTTCAATGTCGGCTCCGTAAGCTGCCATGATCTGCCGGCGTTCAACTGACTGGCTGGCCGGCATCACGACTGTGAGGTCATATCCACGGGCCGCACACACCATCGCGAGGCCGATGCCGGTGTTACCGCTCGTTGGCTCAACAAGTCGATCACCTGGCGCGAGGTCGCCAGCCCGTTCGGCTGCCTTAATCATGGCCAGGGCCGGACGGTCTTTGGCGGACCCTCCGGGGTTGAAGGACTCGAGTTTCGCCGCGACGGTCCCGGCGGTGGGACCGTCGATGCGCACCAATGGCGATCCGATTGTGTCCGTGATGCTTTGGTCCATTCGTGAATACCAGATGGTAGGGGGCGGAGCCTCTTAGGGTCGGGCCATTTATTCGGCCGTATTGCCAACCGGTCAAGCATGAATCGGCTCCACGCGCGGTACCCGTTTCTTGACGGAGCCCGAGAAGCCGTCGAGACGGCTGACATTGATCTCGTGGAGCTGATCGAGACGGGCTCACCGGCGGTCGATCGAGGCCGAGAGCGACTGGAGGCAGGCCTCTCAGAGGGACACACTGGGACGCCACGCCGGAGCACGCGAATCGAGTTGCTCTCCTATCCGATTGCGCGTGTGCTTGTCTCGCTGCTTGATGACCCAATTGCGACAGACACCTACGCCAGGGCGGAAGCGGCGACTGCACGCGAACGCCTGGAGGCCGACCTAGACAGCGATCAGGAGTTACGGTCAGTTACGGATCACGACCTCAGCGTGAACAGCCTGTTGACTGAATTCGGGCTGGCGGCGGATGTCACGGTCACCGACGATGGCTTTCTGATGGACGTCTCGCGATATCTGTCGCTGTCGCAATCGCTTGAGGGCGAGCAGTGGCGGCTGGTCAACCGGGCGCTCGACGCCGGGCAGGTGCCGATCGACCGGACAGAACTGCTTGCTCTCCTTGAGGAGGCTGTCGCAGAGCGGGTCAGCGAGGGGCTGCCCCTGCCGGTGCCGGACGCGATCGCAGACCGGCTCGAAGAGGAGCGGGCATCACTACAAGCGATGCTTGCGTCGCCGGCAGTCGAACTCGGCTTCGATACGGTCACCCCGACGAAGTTTCCTCCGTGCATGCAGGCGCTCCTTGAACGAGCACAGTCAGGGGAGGCTATCGAACCACCGGGACAGTTCGCGTTGGTCGGATTTCTTGCCGGGACAGACCTCGACGCCGACGCCATCTGTGATCTCGCTGGTGGGGGACTCGACCGCGAGACCGTTGACTACCAGCTTGCACATCTACGGGGATCACACGGCGTCGAATACGTGCCGCCGGACTGTGCGGTCATGGACGAGTACGGACTCTGTGTCAACCGTGACGACCGGTGTGACCGAATCGATCATCCAGCGGAGTACTATCGAGCGGCACTCACCGAGGATTGACGCCCTTCCTCGCGGCTTTGGCCGCGGGGTTCATCTCGCACGACTCTAAGAGTCACGTAGCGGCGCCGTCGGTGAGATCGGTGTACGCAAGGACGACTCCGACTCCCGCCATCAGGAGAATGAAGAGGACGATCGCGCCAACGACCATCAGCCCGCCGAAAGGAGAGAGACCGCCGTTGGTCGAGAAGGTCGCTCCGATCAGATAGAGAACGCCGAACATCGCTACGACCGATCCAAGCGCTAGCGCCGTCTCGATCGCCCAGTCCGGCAGATCAACCATATGTGGCAGATGATGAAGCGGTGGAATAAGCGCTTCGAAGCGCGTGGCT
>CAZFMU010000202.1:0-3354 GCA_964520165.1 uncultured Salinarchaeum sp.
CCAACAGCTCGGGCCTGCTCATAGGTATCCGTCGAGACAGTGCTTCCGCCGATGACGCTGACGCGCATACAGGGGCTTTGGAGCACTTCACTAGTGCCTGCCGAAGCTTTCAGGACTCGACTGCCAGAAGTGCAACCCGTTCACAGACGAGCGTTTCGAGGTCGGCGTCGGTTGCCGCGCGTTCAGCATCATCGATATCGAACCACGCCATGAGTTGCTCTGGGTCGCCGACATCAATCGCCGTTGGAGTCACCGTGGGGAGGTCGCGAACCGACTGTGTGGCCCCCGCAATATCGGCGGCAGGGCCGGCGGAAGCGACAACGATGACCGCCGGCATTTTCCGGGCATCAAGTCCGATCTCCATTGCCCGTTCGATCTGTCGCGTGCCGGCAAGATACAGGAGGAGCTCGACACCGGGATCATGAGCGATGGCATTGCCACGGGCGAGTGCTCGCGTAGCGTGATCAACGGCCGTCTGAACGTGTTCGCGACCGGCCACGTATCGAGCGTCGACGGCCTGGACCGTACAGTCGTGGGCCGTACCGATGCGGTCGAACGCGTCAAGGACGGCCTGGAGCTCCGTCGCGTCGACCTCGGCCTCAATCAGGTTGGCCATAGCAATGTGGACGATCCAAGGGGGCCGTCAGTCATCCACCTGTCGATTCGGCGCTGTCAGGGAAAATCACCGAGACTCGCCTGGCCGGCGGACTCCTCTTGATCATCGTGGTCAAGATCCGTGGCGGTCGTGTCGATTGCCTCCATGCCAGGGTCATCGCGACCGGCCGCCTCGAGGATTCGCTCGGCCGTGCCCTCGCGTCCGCGGAGGGCTTCGAGGATCACGTCCTTGTCGGCCGTTCGGAGATCACTTGGGGTCTCAATGCCGGCCTCGTACAACCGCCGGGCACGTTTCCGGCCGACCCCTTCGACGCTGACGAGTTCAAGCAGTTCGTTGTTGACGCCATGTTGGACACGACGGCGGGCCGTCCGGATTGACGTTACTGCCGCGAGATCGAGTTCGGCCGCGAGATCCTCGGCGGCACCGAGAAGCCACTCGGCGGCGTCAACCTTCGATCGGATATCGCCCGGACCGATCTGGTAGCGGTCAGTAATGGTGTCCTCATCACACTCGCGTGCCCAGTCCTCAAGCAGTTTAGCGGTCTTCACCGCTGCGAGCCAGTCCTCAAAGGCGGTATCATCAAACTCACTCGGCGCACTGCCGAGAAACTCGTCCTGACGTTCGTAGTGCACTTCAGTGTAGGTCTCGTCATCGCCCGACCGGAGATACAGTTCGTAGAGATCCGGCGTGCGGGCGATCAGGTGATACAGCCCGAACGCACTCGGGGAGTCATCGCCAAGGGTGCGCAGTCCATCCACAATCTCGGCCGCGCTCATCGGATCGACGTACAGTCGCGAGACGGTGTGGCCAAGCGCGGTTGCCTCGATGGCGTCGTCAGTCCGTTCGATGAAGTCGTTGGCTTCGAGATACCACAACACCTCATCAAGTACGCGCTCAAGCCGGCCCGCTTCGGTGGTCTGGCTAGCGTACAGCGTCTCGCCGAAGAACTCACGCAGGCCATCGCGACTTCGGGTAAAGCCCGTCGCAACAGCCGCCAGAACGTGCGTGCGGAGTGCCGGTTCGGCCGCAAGCTTCGATTCGACCGGCTCGGGATCCGCATAGAGATACCGGTCGAATAGCTCCTCTTGTTCATCATGGCTGTCAGCGAGCAACAGCGCCTCGCCGTAGGGGTCTCGCCCCGGACGGCCCGCCCGGCCCATCATCTGGTGGACCTCAAGCACAGGGAGCGGACGCATCCCGCCGGCGGTGCCATCATAGCGCTGCCAGTCACGGACGACAACGCGCCGGCTCGGCGTGTTCACGCCGGCCGCGAGGGTCGGGGTTGCGACGACGACCTTGAGCAGTCGATCGCGGAACGCGTCCTCGATGAGTGATCGATGTTCGGATTCGAGCCCAGCGTGGTGAAACGCCGTTCCCGAAGCGACACACGCTGCAAGATCGTCGCTGGTGTCGGTGTCGCTGACCGCACGGACGTCCTCTGCGAGCGTTGCCAGCGCTCGTCGATCGTCGGGGGCAAGCGCCGAGTCGATCGCGCCCCCCAGCCGGTCGGCCGCGGACTCAGCATTCCGTCGGGAGTTAACGAACACGAGCGTCGATCCCCCGTCCTCAAGTGTGTCACGAGCGATGGCCGCCGTCTGGCTCTGGCTGGGGCCGACTGGGAGTTCGGTTTGCTCGCCGTCAGCAAAGGTGATCGCGTTGCCGTAATGGACCCCACGCCGGAGGTCGATGGGTCGCCAGTCGGTGTCGATGAGTTCGGCGTCAAGCCATTCGGCGAGTGTCTCACCGTTTGCGACCGTCGCCGAAAGCGCCACCACCTGTACTGCGGTGTTCAGTCGACGGAGTTTCGCGAGTGTGACCTCAAGCGTTGGGCCACGCGTGGCGTCATCGATCAGGTGGACTTCGTCGGCGACGACGCAGGCGAGATCCTCAATCCAGGACGCACCGTTACGGATCAGCGAATCGACCTTCTCGCTGGTCGCAACGATTACATCGGCATCGGCAAGCCACTCGCCACGCCCCTCGTAGTTGCCGGTGGCGACACCGACCTCGATATCGAGGGCCTCAAAGGAGGCAAAGTCCTCGCGTTTCTCGCTGGCCAGCGCGCGCAACGGGACGATATAAAGGGCCCGACCACCGCGCTCAATCGCCGCCAGCATCGCGAGTTTCGCAATCAGTGTTTTGCCACTAGCAGTCGGAACACTCGCAACGAGGTTACTACCCTCTGTGACTCCCGCCTCAACGGCCGCCTCCTGTGGCGGATACAGCGATTCGATCCCGGCGTCCACGAGGTGGTCGACAGCCCCCGCCGGCAGATGCGGCACCGACTCGATATCCATCGCCATTGGATTGGTGTACTGCCCACTCGCCGTTCAAGTTGTCGTCTGAGCAAAATCAGAACGGTTAACGCCGATCCAGCGGCAAGATACTTGTG
Organism: uncultured Salinarchaeum sp.; assembly: GCA_964520165.1. GTDB lineage: Archaea > Halobacteriota > Halobacteria > Halobacteriales > Salinarchaeaceae > CAZFMU01. The sequence goes on from CAZFMU010000202.1 coordinate 3,009, forward strand.
TGAAAGTCCTGATTACGGATCCGATCGCGGACGCCGGGATTGATCGGCTTCGCGACGCCGGGTACACCGTCGAGACGGGGTACGAACTGTCGGGCGACGACCTCCTTGAGGCCGTCTCCGACGCCAACGCGCTGATCGTGCGCTCGGGGACGGACGTTGGCGAGGCGGTCTTTGAGGCCGCCGAGGATCTTCTTATCGTTGGACGGGCAGGCATCGGGGTCGACAACATCGACATCGAGGCCGCGACCGACCACGGGGTAATCGTCGCAAACGCGCCCGATCCGAACGTCCGGGCGACCGCCGAGCATACCATCGGGATGCTCTTTGCGACCTTCCGATCGATTCC
>CAZFMU010000203.1:0-3344 GCA_964520165.1 uncultured Salinarchaeum sp.
GTTCGGTGCTGTCGAGCGTCTGTGACGTCCCGGCGACCGTGGTCTGCTCAAGGACCGTTGTCGCCACCCGATCGGCCTGTGCGGCCTGACTACCGGTTACCCCGCTATCGTAGGGTACCAACACCGTCGGAACGAGCCCGAAGACGACCGTCACGGCGATCAAAAAGAGGCTCATACCGACGGCGAAGTCCTGGGTGGTCTGCCCCCGATTTCCGTCTTCTTGACCGATTGATCGCCCGCGCATGGTCAGACGAACAGCCAGACCGCGAGGGCGATGGTCGAGAGGACGATGACGTACTTGAGCCCGCTGAGCAGCTGGGCGTCGCGCATGTATCCAGCGATCAGCCCCGAGAGGATGGCGTGAAGGGTCACCGCATGGAAGAACAGCAGTGACAGCAACTGCGTGTCGATATTACCGACCCCAAAGCCCGCCTGTGCTTCGAGACTTCCGCCCCCGCCACCGACGAGGTCGCCCATCACACCCAAAAACTGTGACTGCAAAATTGCCATCACCGCCAGCAGCGTTAGAAATGTCATCATAATGATTACGACCTGCATCCGGGTCCGGGACTTCCGGTCGCGCTCAAGGGCGTCCTGGTTCTCGCTCGCCCGGGCGGCCGTCTGAAGGACGCTTGTGATCTGATCGGAGGCTTCCTGTGCTTTGCTGATGAGTTTGACCGTCCGAGCCAGCCGCGGCAGGTGGTAAGTATTGTTGAACTCAACGAGTGCCCCTTCCAGACTCATACCATAGTTGACCTTCGTGTGCAACGTTCGGAACTCCCGGGTAAGCGCACCGCTGCCGGTCGCTGAGACCGTCCGGAATGATTCAAGCAGCGTCTGACCGGTCTCATTGGCGCTCGCGAGCTTCCGGAGGCTCTCCGAGAGTCCGTTGGTGATCCCTCGACGGGCCCGCACATTCCACTCATAGAAGACCGCTACGGGCGTGGCGATGACATACAGCGGGACGTACGCGTACAAGAACGTGCCCCAGACCGGCTGGCTCACGAGCCCGTCGCCGGCCAGGCTGTTCCACTGAGTTGGGGCGGCACCGGTGACCACGGCGAGTCCGACAGCCACCACGGCCAGCGGAACGGTGATCGCCAGCGTATAAAGCGGCTGCTCCCGAAAGAACGCCTGTGGCGCCGCGAGAATCTCTCGGGCCCGGTGGAGCCGCTCGCGGCTTTGAATCTGCTTGAAGAGCGGGCCGTCAAACCGTTCGGCTACCCCTGCCGATAGCGGCGTCTCGATCTCGGAATGTGCAGCGTCGACCGAGGGATGCTCAAGATAGCCATCGCCCGGATCGTCCTGTTAGACAGTCGAGATTAACACCAGAAACGCCGCGCCGGTCAACGGAATCAGCGCGTAGACCGTGCCGTACAACAGCGTCGTTTGCGCCTGGCCGACCATCTGCATCACGACTAGGACGATGATCAACAATAGCGGAAACAACGAGAGGGTCATGTACATCTCTCCGAACAGCTCAAGCGTCTCAAGGGTCTGCTCCTGTTGTTGTTTGGCTGTCCGCATGTGGGTGTCTTTCTTGTCATCAAGGAAGGACTCCATATCGCCCCCACTCGAGATGATCGACAACATGTCCGTCAGAAACTGTCCGAGTTCGTCGCTCGGGCTCACGAGCGCTTGGTTTCGAATCGCCGTCCGGTAGTCCGTATCGAAGTACTCCGCTTCCTTGCGGATGTTCTGGAACTCGACGGCCACCTCGCCGTAAGTGTCCTCGGCGTTGGCCATCGCCTCGATAATTTCGAGTTGGTTGAGCCCGCCAGCCGACAGCGCGTACATAAACGAGATGGCGTCGGGCAACAACAGGTTGATCTCCCGCTCGCGCTCGCTCGCCTGCAGATAGGGCCAGGCGACAAATGCACCAAAGCCGATGGCCACGCCGACGGTCCCGCCGAGGAGCCCGGTCGTCCCGACCAGTGCCGGGATGCGAAGCCGCGTTAGCAGGTCCGCCAGCGTCTCATTTGGGACCGACTGGACCAACAGCACGCCGACATCGATGACGCCGGTTGCAAAGAGGACGTACCCCAGGGCCGTTCCAATCAGCCAGAGAACCGCTCCGAGGCCGAGTCCGGCGGCCAGTGCTCGGGCGAGATACCGATCGACCTCCCGCCCGATCCGCGCCTCAAGCAGCTTCGATTCAAGTGTGGCAACGAACTCGCTGTCCTCATCGAAGAGTCGCCGGTAGACCGGGAGTGTCAAGCGCGTCAGCGCATCGGTTGTCGTCTGGGTCTCAATACTCATGACCCGATACCGCCCTCGGTGGTTGTCATCGATGCCTCCGAGTCGTCCGTATCGGTGACGGACTGGGTCGTCTTGAGTGCGTCAACGAGTGTAGCGGTCGACGTGGTGTCTCTCTCGCGGTACTCCTCGAATAGCGACCGCTCGGCCTCCTCAAGGATACTGCGGGCCAGATCGGCGTCCGCCTCGGTCGGTTCCGGCCGCGGCACGACCGCCTCCTTCTCGGGATCGATCTGGATCTTTACACTCTCCATCTCCATGAGGTCGCTGAGACTCGCTTCGAGTTGCTCGGTGGCGATGAGCGTCAAGATTGCCTCTGGATCAGTGATGAACGCCTGGATTGTTGCGGCGACCTTCGCGTACTCGCTGATCCCCCGATCGATCAGGTACGCGAGTACGACCCGACGCTCGAAGAGTTCCCGATCGAGTCGCTCTTGGCTCCATCCGCGGTCGAACTTGATGTCTTCGAGGGTATCTGACCGCCCCATCCGACGGAACCGATCGGCCTCGGCCTGCCACTGGTAGACCTGTCGGACGTTGATCTGATCGTCCTCGGCGTCGTAGTGATTGACCTCGGTGAGTTCCTTGACCCGCCGGACCTTCTTGCCGCGCACCCGAGTCTGTGTCTGAATCGACACCAGATCGAGTGCCGTGAACATCGTTTTCGAGACGTTGATCGGATCGGTGGTGAACCGCTTGAGCACCTCGCCGACGGAGTCGGCGTGAAAGGTCGTATAGGTGGTGTGTCCCGTCGACATGATCTGAAACAGTGTCCGGCCCTCCTCACCGCGGACCTCCCCCATGATGATGTAATCGGGGCGCTGCCGGAGGGCGGCTTCCAACAGATCGAACTCGTCAATGTCACCCACCTCGTCACCGCTGAACGACGGCCGGGTAACCGATGCCACCCAGTTACGCTGTGGCAACTCGACCTCGCGGGTGTCCTCAATCGAGACGATCTTGGTATTCGATGGGATGAACAGCGAGACGGCGTTCAGTGTGGTCGTCTTCCCGCTGGCGGTCCCGCCGGCGAAGAGAATCGACTTGTTGTTCTCGATGGCCAGCCAGAGAAAGGCCATCTGTTCGAG
>CAZFMU010000204.1:0-3338 GCA_964520165.1 uncultured Salinarchaeum sp.
TGCTTGCGGCCGATGGCCTGTATGCGCATCTCTGGGGCGTCCAGGCCGGCGAACTTGAGGACCTCCCGGAGACGTTCCTTGATCGTGCAGCCCGCCGACAGGCCCGCGCCCCCGAGCAAGACGACTGAGCGAGCGCAATCTTCATACTGGTTGCCGTCCTATCCATAGGTATGCTTGGGACACTCGCCCTCGCAGGGCTCGCGGCGACCGCCGCCGCAAGCGGGTACGTCGCCTACCGGGCGTACACCGCCACGCCTGCGTCCACCCGCTCTACGTGGAGTGGACTTCGGATGGCGCTTGCCCTCTTTGTCTGGAGCGCCCTCGCGCTGCCGGTTGCTGGCGTGCTCCTCGCTGGCGGTGCACTGCTCGCGTTCGTCGTATTACCACTTCTTGTCGCGCTCGTCGGCGTGTTCGCTCTCAGTGAATCGTCGGCGCCGGCGGCCGACCCGGACGTCATTACGGTCTAAGTTCGACTACCGCACGCGGAAGGAGACGACCGTCCCCATTGTGTCGCCACCGTCGATGGCTTCGGTAGCGACGTTTAGTCCCATCGCCGCATCCTCTCCAAGCGCCTCCTCGACGACCGCACGAAGGTCGTCAGCCTGTGCGGTCTCGTCGGTCAGTGTGATCCGGATGAGATTCCGGTTGTGCGAGAGCTCGGCGACCTCAAAGCCAGCGTCGTCGAAGGCGGCGATGAGTTGATCGTCATCGGTGCTCATGGTGGGGTGTTGTTGCATCCTGATATTTAGTTTCTGTAGTATCCATCGACAGCCGGGTGTTGTCCAATCACGCCGAGACGGCCACCGATAAGTGCGTCCGTCGATGAAAGCGGGCTATGACGACCTCCGAGAGCGCGGATCCCTCCGTGATTCGATCGATTGCCGTTCACGCGGCGGATGTCGTTAATGCGGTTGAAGCCCGCGAGCGCAATCGTGGCCAGACGGTCCTCCGCGTGACGCCGCCGTTTAGTGCCCGGATGCGCGCCCGGATTCATGACGCGAGCATCGGCGAGTACGATCCGGACGCTCCGGACACGCCGATTCATATCGATCCGCGTGTACTCGCTCCGGACCGCCCACCGTATCCCACGCCGGATCGTACGGCTGACGAACTCCGGGCGGCCGACGACCGCACGTATGACCGAGAGACTCACCACGAGTACCACGAGTCGCGCATCGACGAGTGGCGGGGCGCCGTTGCCGCGTCAATCCCCGAGACGGCCACAGTCGACGCCGGGCCGGCCGAGTACGAGGTGTCCGTGATTGTTCTTGGACAGTGGCCGCCGGACTCCTCTGAGTGATCACCAGGTCTCAGCGAGCGCGTCTGCGGCCGTGTCGATATCCGCCGGTGTATTGAATGCGTGAATCGAGACACGGACGACTTCACCGCCAGGGAGCGCCCGAATTCGGATATCCTTCTCAGCGAGGTGCTCGACCGTCCGATCGGCGTCCGGAACGGCGACAGCGACGAGGCCCGATTCGGGAGGCCGTGGCGAGCGAACCCGTTCGGCCGGCAGCGCCTCGATCAGCCGGCTAGCCAGTTCCTGAATCCGGCCGGTGATGGTATCGTACCCGAGGTCATCGATCATTGCGAAGGCCTCCTCGGCGGCGGCATAGGGGACCGGCGAACTCGTTCCTACCTCGAAGCGCTGTGGACCGGCTTTGAGTTCGTACGTCTCCGCACTTGGCTCCTCGACACCCCGATAGCCGATCTGTGCCGGCATGAGGTCGGCGGCGAGAGACGCCTCAACGTAGAGAAATCCACCACCCCACAGTCCCATCGGCCACTTGTGAGTTGATGCGGCGAGGACATCGACACCAAGGTCTGCGATGTCGATGGCGTGTTGGCCAACAGACTGCACCGCATCAACGAGAACGTGTGCTCCGGCGTCATGGGCGATATCGGTCAACTCGCCGACCGCCCGTCGGGCTCCGGTCTTCCAGCACACCGAACTCAGACACGCCAGTCGGGCGTCCTCAACGGCTTCTTTGAACGCCGCCTGTGGTACGTGTCCCTCCGTGGTCTCGACCACACGTACCTCTACGTCGTGTTCTCGGCGGAGCCGCTCCCAGGGCAACACCCCAGCGGGATGTTCGGTGTCCGTCCGGACGATCACATCACCCGGGGTCCAATCCAGTGCGGCGGCCACCTGGCCAATTCCGTCAGCGGTGCTCTCGGTCAGTCCAATCGTCTCCGGGTCTGCTCCGAGATGAGCGGCGGCGGTCTCTCGGGCGGCCTCGTAGGTGTCGAAGGCGCCCTCGTAGATTGTTCCGTCGCGTGGCGCGTCGACCGTCTGGTACTCGAGTCGGTCAGTGGCGGCCTCCCGTACCCGTGTTGGAACCGGACCGCTCGCGCCGGTATTGAGATAGATCGATTCCTCCAGAGCGGGGATATCCGCCCGTAACGCCCGAGGGTCCATGTCTCAGTTCATGTGACCGGCCACTAAATCCCGACGGTCCCCGCCGGAGGCGAATCAGGGATGTCGCTCACCGAGAATCAAGAAGAACACGCTGTCATTCAGGATAGAAGGGCCATCGCCGGGTCGGGTGGAAGCAGCTATCTCATAAACGGGGTCCCGGTGGGCTCAAGACGACTTCTGAGGGCTCGACTGGGCGCACGCCATGATCAGCATCCCGGGTCGGTGTGGACTACCGGACAGACGCTCACAGGTCGCGCTCCTGGCCCAGGTTGATCAATGCCCCGCCGCACTCGGGGCACTCGCCGGCCTCGGGCTCGCTCGTCAGCGCGCCGCAAATACTGCATTCGTACTGTTCTATCTGCTTTACTGTTGATTGTGGGCGCATATCTCTAATAGAACTCGAAACTGTATAAGTATTTCTCCAAAATAACAAACAATGTGGTGTTGATTTTCCGGCACAATTGGCGGACGGAGAAACTTTGAGTCGCGAGCCCATCATACGGTTACCGACATGGCGATGGATGCTGAATCACTCCTGTGGCTGCTCGCATTTGTGCTCGTCGTCACGCTCGCGATTCCATGGTTCCTGTGGGGAGTCTCGCTCCGGGTTGCCGGGCTGCCGGTCTGGCTGTGGTGGCACATCGGGTGGATGGTTCTCGCCGCCGGACTGTTCTGGGCGTTCAGCCGCCGCGGCTGGGGGCTGGGGATCCCGACCGGCCGGGGTGATCGGCCGTGACCGCCACCACCCAGCTGGGGATCGTCATCGGCTATCTCCTCGTCGCGCTGGCCGTCGGGCTCGTCGCCTATCGGGTGACCGAGGCGACCGTCGAGGACTACTACCTCGCAAGCCGGACCTTCGGGACCGTCGTCCTGTTGTTCACCGTCTTCGCGACCCTCCTGTCGGCGTTCACGTTCTTCG
>CAZFMU010000205.1:0-3327 GCA_964520165.1 uncultured Salinarchaeum sp.
GCCCGTGGTACTTCACCCCCGGCAGCCTTTTGCGTACCCCGCCGGTACCCTCGCGACGATATGTCCGGACCCCACCAGGATCAGCCGATCCGCCAGTCGGGCCCTGCGCTTGATGACGCCGATGCGGCGATTGTCTACGTTCATGGCCGCGGTGACACACCGGATGGGATTCTCCGGCTTCACCGGTTCATCGGCCAACCGGATGTGGCCGCCATTGCACCGGCTGCCGCCGGTCGGGCCTGGTACCCGAACTCGTTTCTTGAACCGGTTGAGACCAACGAACCTGGCCGGGAGTCCGGACTACAGGCGATCGCCGACGCCATTTCGATGGCCGCCGACGCCGGTATTCCTCCCGAACGCGTACTGCTCGTCGGCTTTTCACAGGGGGCGTGTCTGGTCGCCGAGTTCCTGGTGGCACACCCTGACCGCTATGGGGGAGCCGGGATTCTCAGTGGTGGATTTCTTGGGACCAATCTTGACCGTGTTCCCCGCGACGTCGACCTCGATAGCACTCCGGTCTTTCTCGGCTGTAGCGACAATGATCCCTACATTCCACTTCGACGGGTCACCGAGACCAGCGAGATTCTCGACGCCCTAGGAGCATCCGTTACGACGGAGATCTACGAGAATCGGCCGCACAGCGTCTACGCCGAGGAGCGCGAGCAGCTTGCCACGATGGCCGACAACCTCGGGTGAACGTCTGCCCGTGTGATCGACGGGTACCTAAGTCCCGGTCGTCAACGCGCGACATATGAGCGACCTCGATGTCACACCTGTCGACGAGATCGATTCTCTCGATGAGGTCGTCGAATCCGCGCCGACGCTTCCGGCTGATACCCCGGAGTACGTCCTCTATGGCGGGAAAGGCGGAGTCGGCAAGACCACAATGGCGGCGGCCACCGGGCTCTCCTCCGCTCGGGCAGGAACAAAGACGCTCGTGATTTCGACGGACCCGGCCCACTCGTTGTCGGATACCTTCCAGACGCCGATCGGCCCCGAACCCACCCGGATTGACGAGGACTCACCGCTGTGGGCGGTCGAGATCGATCCCGAACAGGCAATGGAGGAAGGCGCAACCGTCTTTGCCGGTGCCGAGGCCCCAGAACTCGAGGGCGACGCAATGGGCTTTAGTGGCAACCCAATGGAGGCCATGCTCGGCGGCGCGATGCCCGGGGCCGACGAGGCGGTTGCCATGCAAAAACTCATTGAGTTTCTCGATGACGACCGCTTCGACCGGGTGATCGTCGATACCGCGCCAACCGGCCACACCCTCCGGCTGCTCAGGCTACCGGAGTTCATGGATTCGATGGTCGGCCGTGTCCTCTCGATCCGCGAACGGCTGTCCGGGATGCTAGATGGGCTCAAGGGCATGTTCGGTGGTGACCACCCCGACGAGGAGGCCGGGATGGCCGAGTTGCAGGAACTCCAGGAGGGAATCGAACGCCTCCGGACCGTCCTCCAGGATCCGACCCGAACGGAGTTTCGGATCGTGATGATCCCCGAGGAAATGAGTGTTCTTGAGTCCCGACGCCTTCGTGATCGCCTCCGGGAATTCTCGATTCCCGTCTCGATGATTGTCGTCAACAAGGTCATGGAGCCGCTGGCGTCTGTCGCGGACGAGGTTGACCCGGGAACTGTCCTCTCGCCGAATATCGAGGAGTGTGCCTTCTGTCGACAGCGCTGGCACGTCCAGCAGGGGGCGCTCCAAGACGCCCAGGACCTCTTTCGCGATCACGAGGTCCGACGGGTACCGCTCTTTGCCGAAGAGGTCCGTGGCGAGCGGATGCTTCGCGTCATTGCTACCTGCCTCCAGGCACCATAAGCGCTAATCCGTCCTGTACCGAACGCCTGGACATGGAACGGCTCCCCTTCGGAATCGCCCGGTTCGACAACATGATCGGCGGTGGGGCTCCGCTGGGTAGTAGTGTCCTGCTCGCTACTGACATCGGTGCTGGCGGCCGAGAGTTCGCCTACACCTGTGCGGTGATGAACGGGCTCGCTCGGACCGATCGATCGCGATTCGAGCGATACTACGGATCGCTCGCCGATCCGGCGCACCTACCCGCCGAGGTGCACTATCTGACCTTTACCGCCGCCGCGTCGGCCATCGAACGCGAGATGGCCTTTGCGATGATCGATACGATCGTTGATGCCGGAATCGAGGGGATCAGCTTCCGGGACCTCGCTCCGGAGTACTTCAGACGGAGCCAGGTTCCAACCGACTGGTATGCCGAACACGCACAGGAACTCACCGCGCTGGGTGGCCAGCGCGTCACCCGCGATGTCTACGAGGCGATCGGGGACTACTTCGAGACGATCCCAGAGGGGAGTCTGATCGTGATTGATTCTGTCTCGGACCTGCTTGCCCTCACCGACGACGAGATGGACTGGCCCGGTGTCACACTCCTAATGAAGGGTCTTGACCGCGTGATGCATCGTCGCGGCGGCCTGTTGTTACTGTTGGCCAACCATGAGACCCTCAGCGAGTCCCAACTCGGGGGATTGATGGAGACGACCGATGGGACACTCGCCTTCGAGTGGGCGGCCGGGGGCACCGAGCGGGATCGCACCATGTTTGTCCGACAGTTTCGGGGCGTCCTCTCTCGACTTGAGGCCGAGGACATCATCCGCTTCGAGACCGAAATCACCGATACCGGCTTCGACATTAGTGACGTACGGAAGATCCGTTGAGCACGAAGGAGCCACCGCCTTCTTATAGCTCGCAGCCGTAGTACCCGCAGATGTCGAGTCCCGATTCGGAGCAGCCACTGCCGTTCGCCGAGGAGGACCGACAGTGGCTTCTTGAGGAGGCTGACCGTCGGGACATCCCACCGGCCGAACTGCTTGCTTCAATCGTGGCCGCCCACCGTCTGGTGGCGTCGGTCGACGAGGATCAGCTTCCTTCGGAAGCGGCGGCCGATCTCGCGACCGAATCGGACCTCGAGGACCTACAGGGAGAGTTCATGGACCTCATCGAGGACGTGCGCTCGCGGGTTATCCAGGTCAAACGCGAGACGGACGCGAAGGCGCCAACCGAGCACGATCATCCTGCCCTCGCTGAGCGTGTTGATGCGGCGGCCGCTGAAACCGACGAACTCAAATCACACCTCGATACCATTGAGGCCACCGTCAACGAGCTTGAAGCGGATCTATCGGCCGTCGAGACTGATCTCTCTGAGGGCTTCGATAACTACGAAACGATCCTCACGTATCTCCTTGATCGGACTGATACGCTCACCGACCGGGTCGACACCCTCGCTCGGGCGCTGCTTGCGACGCGCGAGCAACTCCGCGAAACAATCGGCCGGCGCAAGGAACAACAGGCCC
>CAZFMU010000206.1:0-3325 GCA_964520165.1 uncultured Salinarchaeum sp.
GAGGAGGATGTCAAGAGGAGCTCTGGGAGACCGTCCTCGCATGCGGAAGCTGGCAGGGGGAACTTACAAACGAGCGGAAAAACGGCGAGCGGTACGTCGTCGATCAGACGATTACACCGCTGTGCGACGACAATGGCCCGGTCAGATTCGTCGCCGTTAACCGCGAGATCACCGATCGTCGACTCCGCGAACAGCGGCTGGCCGTCCTCAGCCGGATTCTTCGGCACAACCTCCGGAATAGCGCAACGATCATCCAAGGATACGCCGACAACACCGAGACAGTGGACGACGCAACGACCGCCGTTCACAACGAGGCGGCGGCACTCATTGACCTCGCCGACCGCGCACGACAGTTCGACCAGTTGCTCGCTAACGCCGACAACCAGCAGTCGGTCGCACTACGTAACGTGATCGGGGAAGCTCTCGGGGGCGATCGGTGGGCCACCGCAGATCCGGCCTTCGAAGTCGACGTCGCTATCGAGGACCCCATCCAGACCAATCCTGAACTTCTCCAGGTGATCATTGAGGAGCTGGTTGACAACGCAGTCGAACATACCGAGACTGAACGACCAACGATCAGGATTGAGGCCTACCGGACCGGCGATCGTCATTACGAGCTGTTCGTATCCGACAACGGACCGGGAATTCCGGAGAGCGAGCTGGCGCCACTCAAGAACGGGACGGAAACGGCCCTCGTCCACGGAAGCGGGCTCGGACTGTGGCTCGTTACGTGGGGGGTGCGACACCTCGGCGGTACGATTGACTACGAGACGGCCGATGACGGCGGAGCCATCGCCCGGATGACTCTCCCCGCGGGGGCGCCAGCCCAGACGTGATTGGCTATCATCTCAGCGGACAGGCCGGGTGATCGGGTGCCATCCTCGGGCACTCACTTCGCACGTGAGCGCCAGTAGACGAGTGCCGCCCCGAGGAGAGCACCAACGACACCGCCCGGGAGCCCGAACGCAAGCAGTCCAGCGGCGACTCCAAGCGCCTGTCGCCAAGCGATTATCACTCCCAATCCGACGCCGATACCACCGCCAAGGATTGCTGCGAGCGTCGCCCAGCTTCGTCGGCGTGTCTGTGCCGTGACACCGCCAGCCCGACGCTCAGCCTGAAGGGTGAGGCCGGCGTGACTGAGGGCCATCAGGGCAACGGCGACGAGAACCCCGACCGGCAGTCCGACGATCGCCGATGGCCAGATGTACGGATCAAGCACCGCCGTGACCGCAACAGCAACGAACAGGCCGCCGAGGCCGCCGATGAGCAGACTCACGATCAGCCGCGCAAGCGAGCGCATGCCGAATGTATGTCAGTAAATCGAATAAGTTCCGCGGCTGACGGGCTGGAGGTTAAGCCACTGTGCGGCGAAACGGCTGTATGACCCGTCCGAGCGGTGACGAAAAGCTCAACAGCGCCTCCGAGTGGCCACTAACACGGAGCGCATGAACGAGTCCGTGGTGCTGGTCGTTCCATCAGAGACCCCCACACCGGGGATCAAGCGGACACTCGATCATCTTGACCGGCAGCCAGTTGAGACACTTGTTCATGACCGTCCTGAGGACGGCCACTACTATCTCTCGCCAGCGACGGTCAAACGACTCGAAGCGCTACTGAGAGAAACAGAGGCTACCGGTGTTATCGTGGACGGCGAGATGCATCCGGGCCAGACGGTCGATCTTGAAGACCGACTCGGCGTCGAGACCCGCGACCGACGGGGGCTCGTCTGGGAGCACCTGGCAGAAGCGAATCCGGTCGCTGAGACCCGGTTGGCGCTACGGCGGCGGCGTATCGAGCGTCGAGCCGTCGCCACCCGACAGCGCCAGCAGTCAACGAGCGCTCCAACGGGGACCAGTGGCCGACTAGACGACCTCACCCGACAGTGTCAGGATCTACGACAGGAACTCGAAGAGCGACAGCGCGCCGCCCGGACTCGAATTCGTACCGCCCACACTGACGTTGACGCGTACGTCGTAACGATTCGCCAAGCAGACGCGGAAGCCGCCACCGGGTGGGCAGCCCTAACCGACGAACCAGCCGCCTCAGGCCTTCGACCCCGACGTCCGCAGACAACGATAACAACGGTCCAGGCACACACAATCGCGGTAACGATGATTCCCGACATTCCTGGGGACAGGGGACTCCCGGAGTGGGTCACAGCCGCTGTTCCCGGGATTGAGTCGGCGCTTGACCGCGCTGATGTTGTCGTCGGAGCGCCAGGTACGTTTCTTAAGCGCATCACCGACTCGGACACACCAACGGTTGTGACCGACGAGACGGCGTCGATTCCCGCCGCCGTCGCAGAGCGACTCCCGACCGTACAGTTGGCAATCGAGTTGCCGTACGCCGACGATGCTCACACGCTCGTCTCGTGGCTCCACGACCACACGGTCGTGCGGGAGACCGCGTATACAGACACCATCACGGTCCACTGTACGGCTCCGGAAGGTGCCCGCAACGACATCATCCGACGGGTGGAATCCGTCGACGGAACATGGCAGCGCCATACGGCCGCGGGGGCCAGGTGACGATCCAAAATCAGTAACAAACCAGGATGATTGCCGCCAGATGGGCCTTGATCGCTTACGCTAATCGACGGTTAATATAGATAAGCCAATATATTTTTCCAGAATCACCTCATATGAAAAATAGCTCACAGAATGAGCGACGACGCCGCGCCGTCAATCGCAAGGATGCAGACACCCAAGTGGGAGCTACTCGCCTTTCTCATGCTCACCGGCGTATGGTCCTGGGGGCTGTGGCTCCCTCGGGCGCTCACCTCACAGGGAATCACCGCCGTTCCGGTGCTCCCAAATCTCGGGGCATTTGGGCCGACCATCGCCGCGCTCGTTCTCACCTATCACGCGACCGGTCGCCCGGGGGTCAAGCGACTGCTTAGGAGGACGGTTGATGCGAGATTTCGGGCGCGCTGGTGGCTGGCAATACTCTTGCTCTTTCCATCGATGAATGCTGGACTCCTTCTCGGGAGTGTACTGCTGGGAGCACCGCTGCCGGCCATGCCCTGGCGTGACCAGCCATTAACGCTGGCTGTTGGCTTCATCGTCGTACTGGTGAGCACGGGGCCGATCCAGGAGGAGCTTGGATGGCGGGGGTACGCACTTGATCGACTCCAGGCAATTGGAAGGCGAACACGGTGGCCAGCGCTACTCGCGAGTTTTACACTTGGGGGGATCTGGGCGGCATGGCATCTGCCGCTGTTTTTCTTTGAGACGGCGGCCATCTACCGCTCTGAGAACGTCATCGGATTTCTTCCCGCGATTGTGCTAGTGACGATTATCATGACCTGGATCCACAACAACACCGG
>CAZFMU010000207.1:0-3321 GCA_964520165.1 uncultured Salinarchaeum sp.
AGAGAATCGACTTGTTGTTCTCGATGGCCAGCCAGAGAAAGGCCATCTGTTCGAGTGATATCGTCCGCCAGTTGATCAGATCGATCGGGGTGAACGGAACATCCTTGAACTGTCGGATGGTGTAGTTTGTTCCATGATCTGAGACCTCGTTCCCGAGGGTCAACTGGGCACGCGATCCATCCGGAAGTGTTGCGTCGACCTGTGGACGGCGCTTCGAGATACCTTTACCAGAGCGCTGGGCGAGCTTGACGACGAAGTCATCGAGATCCTGCTCGCCATGTGAAACGTTGGTGATGATCTGCTCGTATTCGGTATGATAGACGAACACCGGTGCGTTGTAGCCGTCACAGGAGATATCCTCGACGTTGATGTCGTGTTTGATCCCGTCGATGCGCTCGTATCCCAGAAAGTCTCGTTTGAGATAATACAGGAGCTTTTGGACCTGCCCCGAGGTCAGTGTGCTCGGGTCCGCGTCAACGGCATCATCAGGTCTCGCCTCGCCACTGTCGACAGCCGCATCGTCTGTATCACTCCCAAACGACAGTCGTCCCGCGAGCCGGTCGATGAGTCCGTCTGATTGATCTCCCTCGGTGTGGTTGTTGTCGCCGCTGACTGTCGGGCCCGCATAGAGATCGTACCGATCGAGCAGTCGGTAAGTCTCTTGTTCGATGACTGCTTCTCGATCGGTCTCGTCGGTCGCGATTGCCTCGTCGGTGTACTTGATCGCGCGCCGGAGCTTCTCGGTGAGAAACTCACGAAGTTCGACCTCGCGATCGGTGTTGTGTGGCTCAATGAGGTAGTATTTATACTCGTTCTCCCGGCGTGAGTGAAAGATAACGACGAACGCGTAGGGTTTGTTGACCCAGTAGCGTTCGACCTCCTCGAAGTGACGCTTCTGTTCGGCCGGGACCGCCCGTTCGAGGTCGTATCGGTCGACGACCGTCCGGGTGCCGTCCGGCGTGCTGAAGAACTCGTCTTCGTCGAGATCCTCGGCAACGGAGACCGTCAGTGTCTTCGCCTGATCGGCCAGTCGATCCCCCCGCCGTGTGGCCGCAGCGAGCTGTGTACGGACCGCGTTGGGGTCGTCCCCCTCGTCCCCCGGAATGCCCCTGGTCGCCGCTTCGTCGGTGGCTGACGACGTAGGGGATTCATCGGCATCCTGCGTGGCCATACCACTGCTCTTCGCCCTATTGACGCAAAGGACTGTTGTTGTGTATGTTTGCCTTACCGATTGCGCTGGTGGTCAATCAGGCGATATCTCGACTGGTGTCGACGGTCACGGTATCGGAGAGATTGAGCTTGATCGTCTCCGCCGGGGCGCTTCCCCCCCGAAACTTCGGTACCGAGAGTCGGTTCTCGATGTCTCCGCCGTTGATCGTTGTATCGAGATCGAAGACAATATCAGCGACGTACCGCGTCGTATCCCGGTTCGGTCGAACCGCTTCCCCTGCCAGACAGTGCAGCACTGCGATCGATTCGGTGTTGACCATGTGGGTCTGCAGGTCGTTCAGAAACCCGATATACCGGGCCGGTTCGCGGCGTTCAAGCACGTCTATCGGATCGATGATCAGATTCGTCTCATCGGGAATGGTCCGCACCAGTCGGTTCATCTCGTCAAGCGGTTCGCGGGTCCCTACATCGCGCACGGTAGCTTGTTCCTCCTCAATCCCTGCGTCGACGAGAGAATCCCGCACCGCCTCACTCGCCCGCTGGGTCGTCAGGTAGGTACTTTGACGTGCGGCGACCAGTTCATACAGCAGCAGCTCCGACTGACTCCCCGGAGGCGCACAGTAGGCGACGATGCTTCCTGCCGGGAGTCCGCCACCGAGCTGTCGGTCAAGCAGGTCGATCCCCGTCGAGAGACGACCCTCCATGGCATGGTCCTACCGCGTCGTCGCTAATAGTCCTTCGGCGATATCGATATAACTCGTGCGAATACTTTCTACACCCGAGGTTTTCGCAAGTTATAGAACCAGCGCGTGAGTAGCCGGCAGCAATGACTGAACGGAACATCCGCGTTGAGCCGATCGGTCGATCCGCGGTTGAGGACCAGCGGATCGAGATCGTCGAGCGGAAGGGGATCGGGCATCCGGACTCGATCTGCGATGGCGTTGCCGAGGCGGTCGCTCGCCGGCTCTCTCAGGCCTATCGCGACCGCGTTGGCCAGGTGCTACACTTCAATACCGACGAGGCCCAGTTGGTCGCCGGCGAGTCCGTTCCTGCCTACGGCGGTGGCGAGGTCCACTCGCCGATGTACCTGTTATTGGTTGGCCGCGCAACGACCGCGTATCAGGGTGTCGAGATCCCCGCCCAGTCGATCGCCCTTGAGGCCGCTCGCGAGTACCTCACCGAGACCATTCCCGAACTTGATTTCGATACGGATATTGTCGTTGACGTCCGGTTCGGCGAGGGAAGTGGGGATCTCCAGCAGGTCTTTGGCGAAGATTCGACGGTGCCACGAGCGAATGACACCAGTTTCGGCGTCGGACACGCCCCGCTGACAGAGACCGAGCGGATCGTTTATGAGGCCGAACGCCGACTCCGGACGGAATATGCCGTCGATAATCCGGCCGTTGGCCCCGACGTGAAACTCATGGGCAAACGCGAGGGCGACCAGATCGATGTCACTGTCGCAGCGGCGATGATCGACAAGTACATTCCGGATCTTGAGGCCTACAAGGATGCCGTCGCGGGTGTCCGTGAGTTCGTCGCCGACGTGGCGGCCGAGCACACCGATCGCGAGGTGACCGTCCACGTCAACACGGCCGATGATTACGAGGAGGGATCGGTCTACCTGACTGTGACTGGCACGTCAGCCGAACACGGCGACGATGGATCGGTCGGCCGTGGTAACCGGGTCAACGGGTTGATCACGCCTAACCGATCAATGTCGATGGAGGCCTCCTCTGGAAAGAACCCCGTCAACCACATCGGAAAGCTCTATAACGTGCTCTCGACAGAGATTGCCGAAACGGTTGTCGCCGAGGTTGATGGCATCCGCGATCTCCGGGTGCGACTGCTCTCACAGATTGGCCGTCCAATTGACGACCCACACGTCGCTGATGTCCAGGTCGTAACGGATGACGGCGTGTCGCTGTCGGCCATTGAGCCGGACATCGTCGATATCGTTGACCGGGAACTCGCCGATGTCACGACCATCACTGACCGGATCCTCGCCGGCGAGCTCTCGACCTTCTAAAACAGCACTCAGGTGGCGCGCTCATAGGCCTCTGTCAGCGTCGCCACCAGTCGGCCGATTGGCAACCGGACCCCCACGCCGCGCGAAAGGTAGGCGACCGGAAGGAGGACAATGCCGAGGAC
>CAZFMU010000208.1:0-3320 GCA_964520165.1 uncultured Salinarchaeum sp.
GTCGGCGGCCAGTGTCGTTCGGCCCACCGACAGACGTACAACTCGAAGGGGAACTCCCGGGACCACTCCACGGAAGAAATGAGTCCCCGGCGATAGTAGGGGTTTCGTTACTGCACCCGGTGTAGGGTGTCGATCCAGCTACCGATACTCCTCGTCGATGAACCGATGGGCTCGTTTGAAAATCTCACGCGGACCGTCCTGTGTGATGGTGTTGACCGCCTGTTCGTAGTCACGCCACTGGTGGTCGCGATGCTCTTCGGACAGCGTCGCCGAGGTCTCGAAGGACTCGGCGATGAAGAGGTGGACGGTCTTGTGAATCGTGTTACCGTCGGCCTCGAAGACATAATCGTAGTCTTCGCGGAACCCATCGATCAGCCGGAAGTCCTCGATTCCGGCTTCCTCCTTCACCTCGCGGATTGCCGTCTGCTGAAGTTCTTCGTCCCCCTCGACACCGCCTTTGGGGAACTCCCAGTCCCCCGGACGGCTCTTGAGGAGGAGATACTCGCGCCGGCCGCGCGTATCTCGAAAGAGAATTGCGCCGGCGCTCGTCGCTTCGACTGGCATTACCCTTATATTACCAATGCGGCCGTAAGAGACTACCGGACGTCCCATCGCTTTCCCGTGGTAGCGCTCCGACTAGTGGTCGATGTGGTCTGAGTGATTAACCGGATAATAGATCAGCTTAATTAGGGGTTAAATTTATAACTTATCTGTATTAATATATTCTTGTAGTTACACATGCCCAATCCAAACTTTCCCGGTGAACTCGGGAGCGTGCCGTACAATTCGATCATCGGCGGTCCGCTCAACGCCGCCGTTGAGGCAAACGCCGAGGCCTCTCAGACAGCGGCAAAGTTCATTGACGACGTCGGATTTCAGGCGGCCGATGATGGCTGGAGCGCCGAACGCAAGCCGGTCTACGTGACGTTTTCGTATAAGAAGACCGTCATTGATGACGAAGGATCCGAGTCGGTTGAGGAGTTCGAAATGCGCGTGCCGCTACTCCTGTTGGTCCATATCCCGTACTTCGAGGTCAGCAACGTGACCATCGACTTCCATGTCCGTCTGCACTCGCTGCAGACCTACGAGACCTCCGACCAGTTCAACGTCGAAAGCGAGGTCCGCGGCAAACAGGGATGGTTCACCGGCAATGTCAAGTGGAAGGTGAGTGCGAGCTACCAGAAACAGCGGAGCCGATCACAGGAAATCGAACGGACCTACGACCAGAGCGTCCACGTAGAAGCAGAGAGCATCGAACCGCCCGAGGGCGTCTCCCGCGTGTTCAACGTCCTTGAAGAGACTATCACCGAGGAGGCAGCAAGCAACGGTGGCTCCGGCGGTGGCGGCACGCCGTAAGTGGGTGAGCGGCCGTGGCTGTCGACGATCTTACCGATCTTCCGCTGTCGCGTCTGTTCTCTGGCCCGCTGATAGCCGCTATCGACGCCAGCGTGCAGTCCCAAACCGAGCAGATCAATCTCATCCTCGAGACGTGCTTTGACGAGAACGAGGAACCGGTGACAGTGGGATTTGGCTATACCACCACCGAGCTCGACTCTGACACGGGTGAGGAACGCCCCGTAAAAAAGCGCCTTGAGATCCCGCTCCTGTTGTTCCTCACCCTTCCGAACCTCCACGTCAGTCGGATCGAAGAGGAGTTTTCAGCGAAGATCACGGCTGTCGAGCCAACCTCGAAGGGTCCCTCGCTCGGGCCGATTGACCGTCCCTCGCGGCTGAAGATCAAGCCGTCCGGTCGCCAAACAGAGCGCGACCGGGAAACGCGGTCGGCCTTTGACCTTGATATTCACATGGTCGCCGAACTCGAAAACGAGTCGACGGGGATGGAAATTCTCGAACGGGCGGCTAACAGCGCTATCTTCGAGCGCGAGACGGACGCGGCTCCCGAGCGACTTGAGAAACGCCGCAATCGTGCGTCAATCACCGCGGAACGCATCCATGAGTCCACCGACGAGTGATATGCCCAACCGAACGGATCGACCGGAACTCAGCCGACTACTCGCCGCCCTTTATACCGCGTTTACCGATGCCGAGCTTCAGGCGCTCCAGTACGGTCGCTCCCGGCTTGCCGCCTTGCTTGATGCTGAGGCTATTCCAGAGGACACGACCGTGTCGGTCTATCACGCGACTGATGTTGAGGTGACACTTAAAACGGGACTTATCACCCGAGACGGCGACGACGGGCTTGCGGTCCATGCTGCCCCCGTTGATGCCAAGGACGCCTCGGAGCTGTCGTTTAGCATCGACCTCTTCGACGTGCTTGATCATGCGGACGTTGAGGACTGGTCACCGGACAAGCACCAACCTACGCACTTTGACCCGGCCGTTCTCGATGACGGCTCAACCGCCGATACAGCGAGGGAGCCTGCCCAGCCGATCGACATCGTTGACGTCATCGATCCGCGCGATCGAACGCGGCTCAAATCCGCGGGTATTGACCGCCTGGATACCCTTCGATTACAATCGGCTGAGTCGCTTGCTACAGCAGCGAGCAACGATGACCGTGAGGTTACGCCTGCAGAGGCAGCTGAATGGCTCGATGCGGCCGACGAACTCGCAACGACCCTCGCAGAGCGTGAGGCGACACTCCCCGTCGAACTCGTAAACGGCATCGGGGAGACCTTCGGCGAACGCCTCCGCGAACAGGGCATTGCTGATCTGACCGACCTCGTTGAGCATTCACCTGAGGAAATCGCCGAGCGGGCGAGTACTCAGGAATCATCGGTCTCAACCGACCGCGCAACCACCTGGATCGACCGTGCAACCGCTATTCTCAGTGCCGTTGAATCATCCGAACACAACCCATGACCTCTGACGACCCACCACTTGGTCAGTACTTTAACCCCCTCAGGCACGCTGACCGCGAGCAGCTTGAGGAACGGCTTGACCGCTACCGCGACCAACTCGAAGCACAGGGCTATGAAGTGACCATCGCTGAAGGCGAGCAGGGATTTTTCGCTGGTGTGCTGGTTATCGATGACGAGCAGGGCCGCTTTGGCTTCCTTGAGGACACCGGAACCGTCAACTGGCTCACTGGTGATGTCGGCGGGATCGGTGCGCTCGGAGCGGCGATCGCTCAACGACCCTCTGAGACGCTACAGACACAGGTCGAAGACGCCAAGAACGCCGACATCGAGTAGCCCCCACTCGCCCCTTCGTTGACCGCGCTGTGTTGAGGGTGACCCCCCCGAGGCGATGTGATGCCGTGCGTATGCGGTTACTCGCTTGCCAACCAGCAGGAATCCCGGCCTACGTATCGCACCACGGCTTCCGTCGTCTTCGAGGTCCTCTTGTGAACTTCTCAC
>CAZFMU010000209.1:0-3312 GCA_964520165.1 uncultured Salinarchaeum sp.
GCCGCCAGAGGGCGATTCCGATCCCGCCAGCGACCATCATCCCGGTTGCAACCGGCGCCATGACGTCGGGCTTTGGAACGCCTGCATGCTCGGCGTACCCGATGGTTGTCTCCATGTCGCGGAAGGCCTCGGCGGCTTGAAGCGCCAGGCCGAGCCCGAAGATCACCCGTGCGAGTGTCGAATGCGGTGTCGCGGTCGTCTCGTCGTCGGACATAACGGCTGCTGTTGGTGATCGCGCATGATAAACCGCCCGGGCTGCGACGGCGGGCTCTCGTGGCACTTAGGGCGCCGTGGGCGAAATCTCTTGGTGGACCACTCGATGGCGCTATTGGCTGGACTCCGACACGAAGCGGCCGCGTTGCTCGGCGACGGCAAGGCGAAATATCTTGTGACCATCGCCGGCGGCTGGGGAACGCTGCTTGGCATCCGGATGATCTACCCCGTGGTGTTACCGTATTTCCGCTCGGCGTTTGATCTGAGTCTTACCGTCGCCGGGCTGTTGATCACGGTTCTCTGGCTTGGGTCGGCCCTTGGCCAGCTCCCTGGGGGACTGCTTGCTGATCGCTACAGCGAGCGGCTGATCATGACCGCCGGCGCGTTCACCGTCGCGGGAGCGCTCGCGGTTGTTCTCATCGCGCCGACGCCGCTGGCGTTGTTCGTGGCAACCGGACTGGTCGGGCTCGGACAGTCGCTGTACCCGATCGCCCGGATTACCGCCCTCTCGACGATCTATCCGGATCGGATCGGCAGCGCCCTCGGTGTGACGATGGCGACGGGCGATCTCGGACAGACGATTTTCCCGCCGATCGCTGGCGCGCTTGCGGCAACAATCGCCTGGCAGGCCGGTGTTGGCTTTCTCATCCCGCTGTTGCTCCTTGTCGGTGGCCTGCTGTGGGTCATCCTGCCCGACTCCGAGCGCACCACATCGACGCGCGAGCGATCAATCAGGGAGGTGCTCGCCACCCTGCGCGGAGCGAATCTGCTGTTGGTGGCCTTCTTGCTCTTTTTGTACATCCTGATCTGGCAGTCGTTCACCGGACTGTACCCGACGTACCTGATCGAACAGAAAGGCCTGCCAGAGTGGGTGGCGAGTCTGCTCTTCAGTGTGTTCTTCGGCTTCGGCGTGCTCGTCAAGCCGCTGGCGGGGGCCGCCTACGACCGGATCGGCATGCAACGCTCGCTCGTCGCCGTGTTGATCGGACCGATCGTTGGCCTCGCCGCGTTGCCGTTCCTTGAGGGACGAGTCGCCCTCGGGGTGGTCACGGCGTTGGTGAGCACGATGCTCGGAACCGGGGCAGTTACTCAGTCGTTTCTCTCCGACGTGATCCCCGACGACATCGAGGGGACCGGCCTGGGGATTGTCCGAACGACTTCGGCGACGCTCGGGGCGGCCGGGCCGGTCGTCTTCGGTGCGCTTGCTGATCGTGGATTCTTCGATGAGGCCTACCTGTTGTCGGCGGTCGTTCTGGTCGTGGTCGTGTTGTTGACTCTTCGAGTCGAGACGCCACAGGCACACGCCAGCGCGTAGCTGTTACTCGTTGTCCTCCTCAGACCACTCGAAGGACTCGGCGTCAGCATCTGTATCGTCGTCCGACTCCTCGGCGTCCTCCGGCGGGTCGTCTCCCGCCTCGTCCCCACGGGTCAGCCCGACGGCCGAGTATGCGCCCGTTCCTAAGGAAGACAGCGATGGTGAATACGAGAAGACAGGCGAATAGAAGGGGCACGCCGTGGTGCAATGGGCTGGCGATAAGGAATTGTATGAATATTGAGCGTGTGATGAGTACTATTGTTCACCAGACCAATAGACATATCACATTGGTCTTCGTACCAATGGCCGGGGATGGTCTCACTGACCGGCGACGATCTCGATGGCGTGAGCGAGGGACGAAAGTACCCCGACGGGACCGTAGTCCGCGTGTTCTGCATGCGGACAGATCGTGACACGCACCCGTCCGGGTGGGCCTACAAGCTCCACTACGGCGCGACGGAGCCGGCCCCGCCCCGCACGCTTGACGATGGGACGATTCGTCGGTATCTCAAAAATCGGAGATTTTCGACGACTCATCGAAACGGCTGCCGTTTCGAGATGATAACTCGCACGAGGACACCAAAGGGCACGAACTGCACGTCGCACCGGACCCCAACCCAGACATCATTACGTTCCCTGGTATGGTCGAACTCTGGGAACGGTTCTGGAGCGAGATCCCCAAATCCGAGGTTGAGGTCAAATGAGGCCATCACACCACGGTGATATCCATGAACGACACCACGCCGCCGCTGCACCCGATGGAGCGCGAACAGCTTCGGGCCGAATCAACCCTCGTCGTGACCGTGAAGTCGTCCGGTGAGTTCCACGAGGACGTCACCGACGAGATTGAAACGCGCGAACGGGGCGACGCGGTGGATTCCACACCGACGCTGTCGTTCACCAGTTACGACGATCTAATGGAGACGCTGACGCCGCGTGTCCTCGATCTCATCGAAGCCGTTCGCCGGGAAGAGCCAGCCAGCATCAACGAAACCGCACGGGTCGTTGACCGGGACGTGAAGAACGTCCACGAGGAACTCAGCCGTCTCGCCCAGTTGGGCATCATCTTCTTCGAGGAAAACGGCCAGAAGAAGCGCCCGGTCGTCTGGTTCGACGAACTCTTGATCAACCTCCCGTTCGCTCCGGATGCTGGCGACACGGCGGCTGCCACGCCGTGAAGTACCTCAAGGACAAGCCCCGCGGCTTCACCGTATTGGGTCGGCACCACACCCGCAGGCGAATGTAATTCCCCTCGACCTTCTTCTCTCGAAGTCGGCTGGAATTCACCCCCGAACACTCGCTGTGTCCGTGAGGGCCGGCGGCTCTACCCCACCCGACAACACCCGTCTCACCGGCCGTAGCAGGGTGTTGAGAGGTGTCGCATTTCCGAACTGCCGCAGTCAGCGTTGGATTACGGTCTTTCCCCCGTCTTTTGGATTCTCTGACTGTAATTGCACAACCCTGGTGAGGTGATTGTTCGTGTCGGCTTCACTCTCGGGGGGCAAGCCCCGAGACACACACCTTGCTTATCTGTAGATACGGCGCTTTTCGAATTCGGTTGAAAAGTGGTGGATATGACCAACGGCGACGCTCAGGGCGGCCGGACCGGTCGTCTTCGGTGCGCTCGTCGATCGTAGAGGCTTCGATGAGGCCTACCTGTTGTCGGTGGTCGTTCTGGTCGTGGTCGTGTTGTTGACCCTTCGGGTCGAGACGCCACAGGCACACGCCGGCGCGTAGCTGTTACTCGTTGTCCTCCTCAGACCACTCAAAGGAGTCGGCGTCGA
>CAZFMU010000210.1:0-3310 GCA_964520165.1 uncultured Salinarchaeum sp.
GGCGGTGGCGGGTTCATTGGCTCACATCTTGTAGATCGATTACTAGAGACGACAACTACAGAGATTCGAGTGCTTGATAACTTTTCGACGGGAGAGCAAGCCAATCTCAGCCATATCGATACCAATCGAGTCACAATCCATACTGGTGACGTTCGCAATCAAGAGGCGGTGGCTGAACTAGCTAAAGGGGTAGATGTAATCTACCACTTGGCGGCAGCGGTGGGTGTTGAGAAGATCGTTGATCAACCGCTAGAATCGCTACGCGTCAATTTAGAGGGGACCGAAAACGTGCTTGAGGCGGCACGTACGGAGGACGCCAAGGTATTCTTAGCGTCCTCTTCGGAAGTATACGGAAAAAGCGAATCACTACCGTTCAGCGAAGGTGACGATCGCGTGCTCGGACCAGTTGAGGTTCCCCGGTGGAGTTATGCGTCCGCCAAGGCCGTCGACGAGTTTCTGGGACTAGCATATAACGATCAATACGACGTTCCGGTCGTGATCGGACGGTACTTCAATATCGTTGGTCCACGGCAGGTGGGCGAGTACGGTATGGTAATCCCAACGTTCGTAGAGCAGGCTCTATCGGATGAGCCGTTGACCGTCTATGGTGATGGCACCCAACAGCGAAGTTTTACTCACGTCGCAGACGCTGTTAAGGCGACTACTGAGCTGCTACACACAGCGGAGGCTCATGGAGAGGTCTTCAACATCGGGGCACCGAACCCGGTGAGCATCAATGAACTGGCAGAGCGGATTCTCCAACACATCGACTCCACATCCGAGATTTCCCACATTCCGTTTGAGGAGGCATATGGTGAGGACTTCGAGGAACCGGACTGTCGAGAGCCGGATGTGACGAAACTGAAAGACACCCTCGGATGGGCACCAAACGGGGATCTTGATCGGATCCTTACGGATATCATTGAGGAGCAACAGACTGCCGCAACCGAAGAATAGCCATGGAAGACACTGAAGGCACACTACAGCGACGAATCGAGAATCGGACCGCGACGATCGGGGTCATTGGCCTCGGGTACGTTGGCGTCCCACTCAGCGTTGCATTCGTTGACGCTGGATTTGAGGTGCGCGGATACGATATTGATGACCAGCGTGTTGCACGGCTGATCGAAGCTGACAGCTACATTGACGATATCAACGATCAGCGGCTGCGGACAGCGATTCAACGTGGATTCACACCCAGAGCGACGCCGGATGTCGTCGCTGACTGTGACGTGTACGTGATTGCCGTTCCGACAGGGATGACAGAAGACAGCCCGGACATGGAAGCCGTCCGGGCAGCAGCAAACACTGTCGCCGAACAATCTGGCAAGCAGGAAACACTCGTCATCGTCACAAGTACCGTGTACCCAGGGGCAACACAGGAAGTAGTGAGGCCAGTCGTCGAGACTGAATCAGCCCCTCGCCATCTGGCAATGGTGCCAGAGCGCCTCAACCCAGGAGGTCAATACGCCTTAGAAGAGATCCCGCTCGTCGTTGGCGCAGATACCGATCATGCCCGGACACTCACAACGACTCTCATCGGAGCAATTGTTGAGGAAGTCTATCCGGTTGAGACAACAGAAACAGCAGAGCTGGCGAAGACACTAGAGAACACCTACCGGATGGTCAATATCGCCTTGGTCAACGAACTGGTGACACTCGCCGAGGGGCTCCAAGCGGATGTCTGGGAGGCAATCGACGCCGCCGCAACGAAGCCGTTCGGATATCAGGCGTTTCGTCCCGGTCCAGGCGTTGGCGGACACTGTATTCCGGTTGATCCACAGTTTCTCACGTGGCGTGCGCAAGACCTCGGAACGGACGTCTCGTTCATCGATGACGCACACCGGATCAATGAACGGATGCCACAGCTCGTTGCTGATCGATTTGAGGACTTGCTCCAGGCGCGGGAGGTCACTCTGGAGACAGCATCAGTGCTCGCATTGGGAGCAGCCTACAAGCCGAACGTCGGCGATATTCGGCGTTCGCCAGCACTCCGCGTGATTGATAATCTTCCGTCATCGCTCAAGCTCACGGTTGTTGATCCACATGTCGACTCCAAAGAAGTCACCCATGAGATTGCACCGTCGGTTGAGACCGGTGACATCGAAGCGATTGATGCTGCGATTCTTCTAGTTGATCACGACGCATTCAATCTAAAGGCGATCGGTAATACGGTTCCGTTTGTATTCGATACCCGAAATGCGATGCCTGAGGATGTCTCGGCGACGGTTGTAACGCTTGGATCGACACTTGGGAACTGAAAGTCAGCAATCCGAACACGATCTGAGTTATCAGTCGATCACATCAAGGACATCAACAAGCACCATCCAGATCTGCCGGAAGACAATCTTCAGATCATACCAGAACGACTGATTTCGGATGTACTGAATATCGTATCGGATTTTTCGGCGGGGCTCCTTACTAGTTGCATCATTGATTTGTGCCAATCCGGTTAGGCCGGGCTTCACAAACCAGCGTTGTCTCCATTGCTTGGCGGCCGCCTGAAACTCATCTTCTAAGGCCGTCTGTGCCGGTCGTGGACCGACAACGCTCATGTCACCAACGAAGATTGACCACAGTTGCGGAATCTCATCGAGATGGGTCATTCGAAGCAAGTTACCGAGCGGCGTCTCACGGTCGTCCTGAAAGTCAGTCCCAACCTCCTCATCCGGTTTGGGCTTGAGCGTCCGAAACTTGTATATCGTGAAGGTTTCCCCAAAGAGATGAGTCCGCTTCTGCGTGAATAGAACCGGGCCATTTCCCTCAATTTTGATCGCAATCGTGATGAGAACAATTACGGGGGAGAGTGCCAGTAAGCCGATTCCAGAAAATGCGATATCAAACATGCGCTTGAGAAGACGATCCTGGACGTCCCAGGGCTCGATATCCACGTCCACTAGCTCGCTAAATTCATTCTCTGCGACGAGCACGCTGTCGGCGTACTCACGGTGGACCTGCGCAGTTACGCCGAGTTCGTGGCAGATTTCAAGCGCACCGAAAAAGTCGGCTCGGTCTGGGTGGCTAAACGCCAGAACTACGGCGTCTACGTCATAGACCGCGATAGCTTCTTCAAGACTCGATAGTCCACCAATGCGTTCGATATCGTCTATCTGATGACCAGTCGGTTGCGCTGCAGGCGAGTTCTTCTGTGACACAGCAGCTGGACCAGCCCCATCAGCACGCACTTGTTCAACTACACTCGGTGCAAGATACCCGACCAAAGTACCGTCAATGGCAGGTGTAATGCGCTCAATCTGCCCCAGATCATCCCCAACAATCAGCGTCCGCTCGGCCGTCCCACTCGGCCGGC
>CAZFMU010000211.1:0-3272 GCA_964520165.1 uncultured Salinarchaeum sp.
TGAGGATCCTGGCGACCGCTCCAGTATCGAGAACCCCGAGGCACTTGAGGCGCTGAATAAGTCCGAGTGAAGTGTCTCAGGGTCAAGCCTGAATATTCGACTCGACCGCCTGTAAACCGAGAGAGCACGGATCACGACGACAGGCTCCTTATCTGATGACTCTCAATGCGCGTCACCGCGGCGGCCCAGTACCCCGGGTCTGACACTAAATATCATGCTCCGAATGTGATGGCACACGAAACTCCGGATGAACTCGTCGATCACCGAGACACAGCACAGGCAACTTCCGATGGTCCCGAGGTGAAGTTCAAGCGCCCGTCAATATCCGTGACGGTACGGTGCCGATCGACTGGTCGACCCCCCGGAAATCAAAGCGCGCCTTGGGGTGTCGGCGCCGAGGGCATCCGTGTTCGGTCGACAGCGACGAATACCCGCAAGGTGAGCAAGAGTGGCCGCGAGAGCATTAGATTGCACGTCGGAGCGCCCAAAAGTGCGATAGGGTGGCGACGCTGACCTGATCGTTTACGTGGCCAGTCTCGAAGAAGGTCGGCGGCTATCGGCTAAACTCGTAACCGTCTGTCCGATCCCACATCTCATCAACGTCGGCATCGGCGAGTGACTGGCGGCGGACCTTTCCGGTGGGTGTTCGCGGGAGGTTCTCGCGGGTGGCAATATACCGTGGCGTCTTCACATAGGGAAGCCGCTTTTCGCAGTACCGACAGATCTCCATCGGCGTGAGTGGCTCGGTAGTGACGACAACCGCGGCAATCTCCTCGCGACCCGCTTCAGTAGCTGTACCGAAGACTACGGACGCTTCGACTGCCGGGTGCGTGTTGATGACCCCCTCGATTTCGAGTGTTGAGATGCGACTAGCCACCCGGCCACGGTAGATTGAGTTCTCCTCACTCGCGACAAACACCAGATAACCGTCCTCGTCAATGTACCCGCTGTCGCCCGTGTGGATCCACTGGTTCTGCCAGTCGGCGATGGTCGTCTCCGGATCGCTGTGATAGGCCCGCATCATCGTGTTGTTCCGCGTCGGCCGTACGACTATCTCGCCGGTCTCACCTTGTGGGAGCGACCAGCCGTCCTCGTCGATAATATCGATGGCCGCGTGGCCGACGGGTTTGCCGACGGTCCCGATGCGGCGGTCATCGACGCGGTTGAAGGTCGCGATGGTTGCGACCTGGGTCGTTCCCCAGCCTTCCAGTACTGTCACGTCAAAGTGTGTCTCGAAGTCATTAATAAGTCGCTCGTCGGTCCCGAAGCCGAGACTTTGACCAATCGCAAGTCTGAGTGGATTCTCGGCGTAGCGGTCTCGCCGCCGTTGGGTATCGAGGACGGCGAGCATCCGGCTCAAATAAAGTACGACCGAGGCCTCGGCGTCACAGACCGCCGACCAGAACTCTTCGGGGACGAACTCTTGGAGAAGAACAATCGTCCCTCCGGCGGTGAGCGCCCCCATGACACCGACCTGGTAGGTGAAGACACTATACAGCGGTAGGCTCGTGAGGATCTTGTCCTCCGGTTCGAACCCAAAGAGGTGCTCGCTGGCCTCCCACCCGGTGTTGACATAGGCATACTGAGGCAGGACAACCCCTTTGGGAGTGGCCCCGGGAGTCGGCTGAATAAAAATCACCGACAGCGGGTCCGTCGGACCGACCGACGGTGCCGGCGACGTCGTCGCGGGAGCGTCCTGCAACACCCCGAACGGCTTGTACCGGCCCGTGACCGGTGCTTCTCCAACGAAGAACTCCATCGCCGCCGACGCTCGGTCAAGCGCCTCGTAGGCGGCCCGTGTTCGTTCGTCGAGAAAAATGGCTTTCCCATCAACTTGATCAATCACCGTTGCAAGCGTTTCGCCGGTAAAGCGCGTGTCAATAGGTACCATCACAGCACCGAGCTTGGCGAGGGCTACCGAGAGCAACAGATACGCAGTTGAGTTGTATAAGTAGCAGCAGACGTAGTCGCCGTGGCCGATGCCGTGGTCGGCGAGCGCTCCTGCAAGGGCATCCGTGCGGTTGTCGACGGCGGCGTAACTAAGTGTCGACGTCCCACACTCAAGGAACGGAGCCCCAGGGCGCTTCTCGGCCTGTACGCGGAGTGCGGCAGGGACGGTCTCGGTAGGTGGGCCGTCCTCAGGCATGCTCGGTCACCGCCGTTCGCTGGGTCTTAAGTACCTCAACGACCCGGTCGATTGACCGTCCTCCACTGAAGTGATGTGAGCAGCCAAAAACGCCGAAGGCGTGGAGTTGACCCATCGGTCGCTCAAAAGCGATACCGACCGACTGGATTCCGATTGCCGCCTCGCCGCTCGTGTGGGCATAGCCCTGTTCGCGGATCACCGCAAGGTCCTCCTCAAGGGCCATCTCATCGGTTACCGTCTCCGTGGTGTACGCCGGCAGTCCGTGTTCCTCAATAATCCACTCGCGGTCCTCCGCCGGCAGGGCCGCCAAGATCGCTTTTCCTGGCGCGTGGGCGTGGAGGTACGACCGTTTGCCGACCCGACCGTATTCCTCCGCGTCGAGGTCGGGCCCGGCACGGTCGGCGAAGATTCCCCGGCCGATCTCCTCGGTGACCCACCAGACCGGGAGGCCGATCGCATCGGCTGCGGCATCCAGCGGTCCGGCGATGGCTCTCGTCTCCGGTCTGGCTTCCCGGGCTGCCTCGCCGTGGGTCAGCAGCCGTAGGCCCAATCGGTAGGAGCCGTCGCGTTTGATTACGTAACCCATCGCGTGGAGGGTCGCGAGATGATTGTGGACGGTACTCTTTGCGATGTCCGTCCGGTCGGCAAGTTCGCCGAGGGTAATGTCGCCGAAGCTCTGCATCACCGAAATGATCTGGAACGCCGTCTCGACCGACTGCACCCGCCGGGCGGAGCGGTCCGGTCGCATGTTGCCGTTCTTTGCTGATTGTGTGCTTATAATTGTCGGGGACCGTTGGCCAGGAGGCACAGTTTTACAACGCTGGTGTCTTCAGAGTGCGTATGGACTGGGAGACCGTCACTCTGGAGTACGACGACGCCACCGCGACGCTCACCGTCGACCGGCCCGACCAGCTCAACGCCCTTGATGTCCCGACGCTTGAGGCTCTCGGCGAGGCGATCGACACGGCCGTTGAAGACGATGCTCGCGCACTCGTTGTTCGCGGGGCGGGCGACCGGGCGTTCGTTGCCGGAGCAGATATCGCCCACATGCAGGATCTCTCGACCCCGGAGGCCGAGGAGCTATCAGCACTCGGCCATGCCGTCTCCGACCGGCTGGCCACCGCAC
>CAZFMU010000212.1:0-3262 GCA_964520165.1 uncultured Salinarchaeum sp.
GCGTTGCGTTCGTTGTGTTCGTAACAGTCGCCGCTGTTGCCGCTGGGGTGAGAAGTCCGATAAGCAGGAGAATACCGATACCCACGCAGCCGATCAGCGCAATCCGAGCTAAACGAGTGGGTAACACGGCTCACATTCGGATGGGGGGGCTACTTGGGGTCCTATCCGGAGGCCTCTGGTGCGTCCGCCTCGGTCTCCGCGGTCAGCCGACGCTCGGCCTCGTCGCGGTCCTCGGGATAGCCGATGTCGATCCGCCAGCCGTCGAGCTCAACGGCATCAATGGTCCGTCCGGAGTGTAACAGCAGATCAATCGCATCCGAAAGCTCGTACTCGCCACGGTTCGAGGGCTGAACGAGGTGACAGGCGTGGAAAATCTCGGGGGTAAACGTATAGAAACCAGTCATCACGAGGTTCGATGGGGGCTCCTCGGGCTTCTCAATCACCTCGACGATTTCGCCATATTTGTTGGTGTCACACACCCCGTAGCGGTCTGCCTCCTCGTAGGGAACCTCCTCGACAAGGAAGGCAGCATCGGCCCGTTCCTCCTGCTGTCGACGGACCACGTCCGCGAGATTGGCCCGGAAGACGTTGTCCCCGAGCATCAACATGAAGTCCTCGTCGATGTGCTCCTCAACGGTCAACAGCGCATGGGCGAGTCCCGTCGGCTCACGCTGGTGGGCGTAAGTGATTGGTACGCCCTCGAAGGCATCGCCGTAGTGTTCGATGATGTCCTCCTTGCGGTAGCCGACAACGACGTGCAGTTCCGAGGCACCTAACGCGACGAGTTGCTCGAAGCAGTGCGTGAGAATCGGCTTGCCGGCCACCTCGACCATTCCCTTCGGGGTGTCCTCAGTCAGCGGCCGCAGCCGCGTCCCTTCGCCGGCCGCGAGCACGACCGCCGGCATGTCACTCTGCATATACGGGGCAACGACCGGCCTGTTCAAGTACCTTGTCGTGTTGCGATGGCAACGCTGATGACCGGCTCTACCCTTGGATCGCCCATGCACGTGAGCGTCGTGGGCAGTGGCTACGTGGGGACGACCATCGCCGCCTGCTTCGCCGACCTGGGCCACACCGTGACGGCCGTCGATGTCGACCCGGAGATCGTCGAGACCATCACCGCCGGTGACGCCCCGATTCACGAGCCGGGACTCGCTGCGTTGATCGACGAACACGCCGGCGACCGCCTTACCGCGACGACGGACTACGGCGTCATCCCGGCGACGGACATGACCGTTCTCGCGCTCCCGACACCGTCGGAGGCGGACGGATCGATCGATACCTCGATCATCGCCGCTGGCGCGGAGGCACTCGGCGAGGCGCTCGCCGATGTCGAGGAACACACGGTCGTCGTCAAAAGTACGGTCGTGCCGGGAACGACCGAGGAGACGCTTGCGCCGTTGCTTCGGGCTGAGGCCGGCGAGGCGGTCGCGATCGGAATGAACCCTGAGTTCCTCCGCGAGGGCTCGGCTGTCGAGGACTTTCTAAACCCGGACAAGATCGTCCTCGGCGCCGAGGACGACCGCGCTCGGTCGGATCTCGAGGCCGTCTTTGCCCCGCTGATCGATCGGGCCGATCCAGCCGTCGTCGAGACCGGCGTTCGCGAGGCCGAGATGATCAAGTACGCCAATAACGCGTTTCTGGCCGCGAAGGTCAGCCTCATCAACGACATCGGCAATATCTGCAAGGAGTTCGGGGTCGACGCCTACGAAATCGCCGAGGCGATCGGGCTGGATCATCGCATCAGCGAGCGCTTTCTCCGGTCGGGAGCCGGCTTTGGGGGAAGTTGTCTCACGGGGGACCAGCACGTTGTCGCAAAAGACGACACAGGAACGAAGCATCTCACGCTCGCCGAGTTTTTCGAGCAATACGTCTCCGAAGGGACGCTTGAGGATGTCTCCGTCCTCAGTCGGTCTGCTGATGGAACGTTTGCGTTTAACCCGGTCAATGCGGCGACACGCCGGGAGTACGAGGGCCCGCTCCACACGATTCGAACGAAAATGAACAAGCGCGTAACCGTCACCCATGATCATCCAATGCTTACGCTTGACGGCGACGAAACCACCGTCAAGCCAGCCGACGCGCTCGAAGCGGGTGATTCGCTGCCCGTGGTGGCCGATGTCCCGAGCGATCCCGTCTCAACCTTTGATCTCATCGACATTGTCGATGCGTCGTCCGCCTTCGAGAACGATCGCGTCTATCTGAAACCATCGACGCCGTTTGAGACGGTCAAAGAGGAACTGTACGAGACGCTCCGGGAGTACAATCGACAGTTCAGCTATCACAAGGTCTACGACCTCGTTCGGAATAATTATCTCCCCCTAGATGTATTCCTCAACTACGAAGATAAGCTTCCCGTCGACAGGGCAGACCTCTCACTGTACACGGCGCGAGGCAGCGGACAGACGTACATTCCGGCGATCATTCCTACCGACGAACAGTTCTGGCGATTTATCGGCTACTATCTCAGCGAGGGACACATCAACGACGACACCTCCGGCCACGGCTCTACGACGCGACGACGGGTAGAGCTGAGTTTTCATCCCACTGATGAGCCGGAGTACGTCCGCGATGTGGAGTCGTACTACGAGCGGCTGGGTATCCGATATCAAACGACACAACAAGAGACCACGACAGCTATCACCGTTTCCAGCCGTGTTTTCGCCGAGTTCCTTGAGTGGCTCGGGTGTGGGACTGGCTCTTACTCCGCGGCTGTTCCTGACACAGCGTTTCAAGCGACAGCCGACGAACGCGTCGCACTCCTTTCGGGACTGTTCCGGGGCGACGGTCATGTCGCGTACCCCAACCACTCGAACGCCGTCGTTTACGAGTACGGGTCAGTAAGTGAGGAGCTCATTGACGGGATGACGCTACTGTTACACAGTCTCGGTATCGTTCCAAGTTACAAAACCTCGACATCAGCAAAGGCGACGCGGCCAGCTCATTTCCTTCGTGTGAGCTCAAAGCGACAGATTGTGCGATTGAAAGAGATGTTTCTGCCAGAAGAGCGGGACCGGATTGACGACCGACTCGCCGAGTATGATCGAGACATCGCGCCGACCGGGCACACCGCAGACGGCGGCTTCATGTCAGTCCCCGTCCGTGATATCACTGTCGAGGAGACGACAACAGACGTGTACTCACTGGAGGTCGCTGACGCGCACACGTTCGTCACGACCGATGGGGTAGTCGTACACAACTGCTTTCCGAAAGACGTCCGCGCGATTGTCGCGGCCGCCGAAGACGCGGGCTACGAGCCGCC
>CAZFMU010000213.1:0-3240 GCA_964520165.1 uncultured Salinarchaeum sp.
CGTCTCCGGCCCGCACGGCCGTCATCTGCCGGCCAACTTCCTCGTAGCCGCCGATAGTTGCGATTTCAATTTCCATGGTTGGGGCCGAGGCGGTCACCCGACCCATGGGCGCCCGGCGTACTCTACGGACTAGAGGTTCGTCGGTCGCCGTCAAAGGAGCAGGCCGGTGGCCATTCCCTCGTCTGCCGGCGACACGCCGGTCGCCCACGCGGGGCGACCATTCGCTCGGTTATCACGAAGTTCAGACCGCCGACGTGAAAAGCGCGTTGATGCGCTGGAACGGCCTTAGGATCCTTCGAGCGGTGGGGGCCGAACGGTCGTACCGGGGCGTTCACCGGCCAGAAACGCCGCGAGTGTGTCTAGTCCGAAGATTGAGGCCGTCACCTTCGCAGCGAGCAGCGTGTCGACCTTGCCAGCCATCCCGCCGCTGACATCGGTCGTATCGCTCGCGCCGAGCACGTCCGCGACCGTCTCAAGCGTCGTGATTCGGTCGATTACCGCCCCGGTGTCATCAAGCACGCCCGGCACCGACGAGCAGATACCAATCCGGTCGGTGTCAAGTTGGGCCCCGAGTCGGGCGGCGATGGTGTCACCGCTGAGGATGGTCGCTCCCGTGCCGGCGTGGACGACCACGTCGCCGTGGACGACCGGCACGAACCCCTCCGCGAGCAGCTGTTGGATAGGCTCCGGAGGAAAGGTCAGCGTGCCGTCGGCGCCACGGGTGGCGACCGAGAGCGGTCGAATCGGTACAGCCGGAATCTCCGCCGCCTGGAGTCGTTCGACGACAGCGCGGTTGAGCCGCGTCATTGCGTCGTGAATTGCGGTCACAGCCGCCGCGTCGGTCGTGCCGACTGTGGTCGACACGCCATGTTCACTGGCGTGATGATGACCGAAGCTCCCCCCACCGTGGACGAGTACCAGCCGTGCCGGCCGGTCGGTCGCAAGCGCATCAACGGCACGGCCAAGTGCGGCCTCATCAAGCGTTTCCGGTTGATCTTTCTCGGTGATCACGCTCCCGCCGAGTTTGAGGACGACCGTCGATTCGGGGTCAGTCATCACATCACACCCGTTCGATCCCGGTCTCGGCGAGTTCGGCCCGGAAGGCCGTCTCACAGCCCGGTGTATACTCAAGTGCAGTCTGTGTCTCCTCGGTCGGATCGAGCGCAACGATACATCCGCCTCCACCGGCTCCGGTAAGTTTGGCGCCATAGGCCCCGGCGTCGCGGGCAGCCCAGACCATCGCCGAGAGCGACCGGGCCGACACGCCGAGGGCCGAGAGAAGCCCGTGATTGAAGTCCATGAGTTCACCGAGCGTCCGAAGATCAGCGTCGGCGAGCGCCTGTTCGCCCCGTCGCACGAGATCGCCGATAGCGCCGACCGTGTCCGCGGCAAAGCGGTGTCGCTCACGAAGATCTCGGACACCAGCGACGAGTTCACCCGTGTCGCCCGCGCCACCATCGTAACCGATGACAAACGGCAACTCCGGGGCCTCGATCGTCTGGCAGTCCTCGCCCTCAACGCGGACGGCCCCGCCCATGGCCGAACAGAAGGTGTCCGCACGAGAGGCCTGTCCGTTCTGGACGGTGTTCTCGACGCGGTAGGCCCGGTTGGCCACCTCCCGTGGCTCAAGTGTCGTCCCAAGCGCGCGCGTCGCCGCGTCGATTGCCGCCACGACGACGGCCGCCGAGGAGCCGAGGCCCGCCCCGAGTGGCAGGTCACTCTCGATGTGTACCTCAAACCCGGCCTCGGGGGCGTCGGCCGCCTCGCGCGCCTGATGGACGGCCTCGTCGACATAGCCCATTGCTGCCTCAACCAGCGACTCGGGCACGTCGACATCGGGCGTGCTGTCGCCATCACCATCGTACTCGACGGTAAAGCCGTCAAGCGAGAGGTCATCAGCGTGGATACGGAGGCCATCGTCAGCGCGCTCCTCGACGGTCACCGTTGCACGCCGCTCAATCGCACACGGGACCGCGGGCTCGCCATAGACAACGGCGTGTTCCCCGAACAGATAGACCTTCCCCGGGGCACGTGCGGTCGGCATGCCTGACGATACGGCGAGCGGTCGTTAAGCCGTTACGGAGTCGTAGAGCACAGCGCCCGCGCCGGCCTCACATTCGGTCAGCATGAGCTCAACGACCGATTGATGCTCGGAGCAATCACTAGACTTCTTGTGCAGAGCCACCGCCCGCGTGCCATCAGGATGGTGTAGTGGTCCAATTCGGGGCTGCACAAACGGCTTGTGGGATCACTCCAGCCGAAGCCAGACACATTGTTGCGTCGGGGTGATGTCAAGCAACCCGCGGTTCACACGACGTGAGAAAAGACGTGGTCAGATACCGCCCTCGAACTCCTCGAGAGACCGGTTGGGGGTAGCCCCACGGCGGTCAAGTGTCTCGTTGGCGAGCAGCCAATACACGACGGCTAGGGCCTTGCGCCCCTTGTTGTTCGTCGGGATGACGAGGTCGACATTGTTCGTGGTGTTATTCGAGTCACACATCGCAACGACCGGGATACCGACGGTGATGGCCTCCTTGACGGCCTGTGCGTCACCGATCGGGTCGGTCACAACGAGGATGTCGGGCTCAATGTAGTCCTCGTACTTGGGATTGGTCAGCGTCCCTGGAATGAATCGGCCGGTCCGGGCGCGGGCGCCGACAGCATCGGCGAAGGTCTCCGCCGGGTGGCGGCCGTACTGGCGCGATGAGGTGACCAGAATCTGGCTGGGATCATAATCAGCCAGCAGGTTAGCGGCCGTTCGGATGCGCTGGTCGGTCATCGAGACATCCAGCACGTACAGACCATCGGTCCGGACGCGGTGGATGAACCGCTCCATGTCCTCGGTCTTCTGTTGGGTCCCGATGTGGACCCCGGCACCGAGATACTCGTCGACGGGGATCAGCAGGTCGGCCTCCTCATCGCCGAGGACATCCTCATCAAGGTTCGGTTCGCTAGCGGCCTCATCTTCGGGTGGCTGTGCGTCAGGATCGGGGTCGTCGGCCGGCGCTGCGGGCTCCGCCGTCTCATCGGCAGAATCCGCGGCCGCCGTGTCGAGCCCCTCGGGTTCGGTCTCGTTCTCTGTCATATTGCGTCGTCTTCGATCCGAATGAGTTCGTTGAGTTTCGCGGTTCGCTCGCCGCCGACGGCGCCGGTCTTGATGTAGCCGGCCCCGCTTGCGACGGCGAGGTGTGCGATCGTGGCGTCGGTGGTCTCGCCCGAGCGGTGTGAGACGACGGCCTC
>CAZFMU010000214.1:0-3227 GCA_964520165.1 uncultured Salinarchaeum sp.
GACGAACTCGATGCCGAGTTCGTCAGCCCGTTGCTGGGTGAGTTTCGCGTGATGACTCCCATCGTTGTCGGCGATGAGCAGAATCCGCCCGACCGGATTCTGCTCACGAATCGCCTCCAATGCTGCACAGATGCTCTCTTTGGTCTTCCGTTCCCGGAAGATGAGCGTGCTCTTGCCGAGGATTGCATAGAACCCGAGCGTTTTCCATGGAACCGCAACCATCGGTTTCTTGATTTCCACCGTGCGATCGTACGACCACATCCGCTGGGAGTTCTCGAAGGGCTGTGGCCACGAGATGTCAAAAAATCCAAGCACGAGAGGCTCTCCCCCGTTATCTTTCGCGAGCGCCTCTCCCAGGCGCTCGCGAAAATCCGCTTCGGCGTCTGGCGGTTGTCTCGGATCCATTGGCCGTGGTTTGGCGTACTGCATGCCATCCGCACGGAGAATGCGTGCGAGGTGCGTCCGATCGTAGGTGACACCGTAGCGCTCCCAGAGAAGGTCGTCGATCTGCTGTGGTGTCCAGGGTTGATCCTCTTCAAGGAGGGTGAAAAACTCCTCAAACTGGGCTGGAGAGAGCTTCGCGGGCCGCCCGCCCGCGAAGCGCGGGCGCAATCCATCAACACCAGCTTCGTTCCAGGCTCTGGCCCACCGATCGCTCGTGGATTGGGAGACACCGACGGTTTCTCCGGCCTTAGTAGGAGAATCTCCAGCATAGAGATTCTTGACGAAACACAGACGGCGGACGAGGCGAGCCTCGCCCGCCTGTTGAGCGTCGTCTATCGCTTGGTCAAGTTCCTCGACAGACAGATGTCTGGTAATATCCCTCTGAACTCCTGAAGTCATCGAGTCCTAGAGGTGTTCTATCTACCCAAAGCTTGCGCTGACCACTCTAGTCTGACGACCGCATTCGCATCCCGATCAGTCTCGAACCCGCACGCTGGACAGGAGTGGTCCCTGACCCAGATCGGCTTTGCCGTCGCCACGCCGCATCGAGCGCACTCTTTCGTTGTCCCCGCAGGTTCGACCTGCACGACGTGACACCCGTACAGGTCGGCCTTGTATTCGAGCAGCGTGATGAATTGTCGCCACGCCGCGTCCTGCTTGTTGCGAGCGTTACCGTCGCCCTGAAGCATACTCTGAACGTTCAGGTCTTCCACGAACACGGCATCGTACTCACGGACGAGCCACGTCGTTATCTTGTGCTGGTAATCCAGCACTTTGCGACGAATTCGACGCTTCACCTTAGCAACCACCCGACGTTGGTCTTCCCAGTTGTTCGATCCGTTCTCCTTCCGCGAGAGTTTCCGTTGCTCGCGCCGGAGTCGCTCGTATTCGTCTTCGAGGTCGAGCCACTCCACAGTCGTCCCGTCCGAAGTGTGGATGTATTTCTGGATGCCGAGGTCGATCCCGACGCTGTTGCTCGCGTCCAACGAGTCCATGTCGGGCTTCGCGGGCAGAACGGCATCGTCGGTTTCCAGCCCGAAGGAGACGAACCACTCGCCGGTCGTCTCCTTTTTGATCGTGACTTCTTTGATGGTGGCGTGGTCAGGGATTGGACGTGAGTATCGGATTTTCACCCAGCCGATCTGGCTGAAGCGGACGTAGGCGTCCGTGTCGTGGCCCCTCTTTTCATCGAGGTCGAAACCAGACTGGTTGTACGTCACGCTCCGGTACTCACCGGGTGCTTGGCGTGTGAGCCGACCGACGTTGTACCCCTTCTCTTTCGTTCGTTTTGGGAAGGTTTGGGAGGTTGCGGTGGAAGCTTGCGGCGGTGGCTTGGGCGGCTTTCGAGTGAAGTTCGCTGAACACAGGGCACTTTCGCTTCCAGTCGGGGAGTTTGTTGTTCTGGTCGTACTCACTGGGCTTGTCGTCCGCTGGGCTGTTCTCGTAGTCCCAGCGGACGTGGTTGTAGAGTTGTCGATGAACGTCAAGATGGTGTTCCAGTCGTTCCGCTACCTCGTCTGTCGGGGAGGCTTGGTAGCGGTGACTGTGTTCCATCGCTGTCTCATGATTAGCGATATATTCACTTAATGGCTTGTGTCCCTGCGTGTCGGCTTCATCCCCGAGGTCGAGCCTCGGGGTATTCGCCTTGTCCGCTGATAAATTAGGCAAATAGTGGCTTCTGCGAGGTAGCCGTTGTCTGGCGATTCTTCGATGACGGTCCTGACGGCACGCGCCCGATTCGATCTGGACTGTCCCGCATGATTTTGTAGCATCCATCCCAGAGTTCCGTGTATGGCTTCGTTTAGCGTCTTTTGGCATACGCTTCTGGACGAACTCGATAACCTCCCCGAGGGTGCTACGCTGATTACGCCGCTGTCACACGACCGATTCCGGATCACCGATGTACAGGAACAACGGGTCGTCATCGAGCTTCTCGACCGCGACATAGACGAGACACGAGCACTCCAACGCGATCAGTTCGAGACGCTGTATCGGCGGATCACCGAAGAACCGGGTGGCTTCGAACTGGATCGACTCCCACCCGACGCCGATCCGTATCCGGCTGTGCTGAGTGTGCATCCCCGCTTCGAGACCGACGAGGACAGAGGCGTGATCGTCGAGAAGGAAAGCCCGACCACCAGCCAGCTACCCGACACCGGGGAGGAATCCGAAAGCGAGGAACGCACGGAGCCGGACCTCGACGTGTATGCGGACGCTCTCTTGCTCGTTGATGCGCTCGAACGCCACGAGGTAGGTGTGCTGGAGGAGATGGATACGGACACTCTCGTGAACCTCTACACCCTGCTCTCGGACGTTCAGCGGGACGCCAACGATCTTCGCAAGGATGTGGCCGACGTGCTGTTGAGCCGACTTCACCACGACCGACCGGTGTCCGGGCCGTTCGGCTCCGTCCAGCGCACGACGCGCCGGAATCGCTCGCTGAAGGATGACGAGGAGGTACTGGATACGCTGGAGGGGGCTGGTATTGATCGTGAGCGCGTGCTGGGTGTAGACCGAGACAAGGTGGACGACGCGCTGGAGGTCACGGAGCTGTCCGAGCGCGACGTGTACGAGGTTGAGGAGTCCGAGTACGTTCGAAAGGCCGAGGTGGACGAGGAACGCAAGGAGACGCGTCTCCAGGGCCTGAAGGACCAGCTTGCCGCCACCGAGGGTGACGAGGCCGAGGAGCTACGGCAGGAGATCGAGGAACTGGAAGACCGTATCGAAGAGTTAACCGAGTTTAAATCCGGCTCGCAGTTTCACACCCGCGCGGGGAGTGAGCC
>CAZFMU010000215.1:0-3215 GCA_964520165.1 uncultured Salinarchaeum sp.
CCTTGATCCGATGGTGGCCCTGCATCGTCGGCACAACGGCTCGACGCCGCTCGTCGAGCGATGCTCGACTCTCGCGGCCAAACCGGATCCATCGCGTTGCTTGTGGAACGGCGATCGATCGCGTTGTCTCACCAGTGGCTGTGAGTGCCGCCTCGATTGTCTCGGCAATTGCACTTGCGTTCGTGAGTGCTGTCTCACGGGCGTCAAGCGACGCGTCGGTTGCCGCCCGTTGCCAACGGATCCCCCACCCTTCCGGCGGTGTCGCCGAGAGTAGGTCCGTCGACCGGACGAGTTCCATGGCATCATCACCATCGGTCGCTACCGTTGGGCCGTCGTGGCCACGCTGAAGCGTCAACAGTCCCATCGGCACGGCAAGTGTTGTGTCAAGTCGTGGGGCGCGGTCACTCCAGGGCGGCTTAGGATCGCGTACCTGGACACGCAGATAATCGCCCACGTCGACGTACGTATCGGCGGCGTCGAACGGCAGGAACCCCTCCGCGCCACCCGGCAGGGTCATCATAGCCCCACTCGGCTTGGTGCGATCAACCACCCCGTCGAAGACGGCCATCCGGGGGGTTGGATCAGTCCACGCGATCGTGTCGAGGCCGTCACTGTAGAGCTCAGTCGCTATCTCGACGGCATTCGGATCCCCCGAAATCTCGACCCCGAGTCGATCGGCTGTCTGATCGATGTGGACATCGGCTGGCACGGCCGGCATGGCCGTCTCGAAGCGCGCTTCGATGGCCGGTGAGGCCTGTACAACGCTGTGTCCCGCCTCGAGGGTACGCCGGGTGAGTGCTGTCGCGTAGATCCCACGGAGCCGGACTGTGAGCCGAGACTCGCCCTCGCGTTCCGTCATGCCCCGTCGTTGATCGCCGCCTCAAAAGAACGTACCTACTACTGCGGATCAGCGACTGCCGATTCGCCGAGCATCCGCTCAACGTACTTTGCGATGACATCGTACTCGACGTGTACGGGATCGCCGGGCGACTTCTCCGAGAGAGTCGTCAGCGCGTAGGTCTCTGGAATAATCGCGACCTCGAAAGTCGATTCGTTGAGTGCGGCGATAGTGAGACTGATCCCATCGAGCGCGATCGATCCCTTCGAGACCAGATACTGATCGTCGGCCGGCCGGCTGAAGGTAAACCGCCAGTCG
Organism: uncultured Salinarchaeum sp.; assembly: GCA_964520165.1. Lineage (GTDB taxonomy): Archaea > Halobacteriota > Halobacteria > Halobacteriales > Salinarchaeaceae > CAZFMU01. The sequence goes on from CAZFMU010000215.1 coordinate 1,157, forward strand.
TCGTCAATCGTCTCGACATCGGTTACCTCGACGGTCCCGTCAACATGCCCCTGAACGACATGACCATCGAAGCGGCCGTCGGCCGGCATCGCGCGTTCGAGATTGACAACATCACCAACCGCCAACTCGCCTAGATACGTCACCTCGCGAGTCTCCTCGGCCAGGAAGGTCTCCATCCAACCGGGTCCGTACTCCTCGACAGTGAGGCAGACGCCTGAGATGGCGATACTCTGTCCGGACGAGAGGTCCTCAAGAATATCCGACTCGATTCGCAGTCGCAGTCCTTCGGCCGTCTCGTTGCGTTCGACGATCCGTCCGGTCCCTTCGACGATCCCGGTGAACATACTCATCACGTGGTTCGACCGGCCAATAGGGGTTGTGTCTCCGGTGCTACGCCGGTCGGAGGTGTTCACAATCCCCGGCCGTAACTCGCCGACGGCCGGCGTCGGTCTCAAGCACGAGCGTTCCCGGCGGCTCGATATCGACGGCTGTTCCGGTGACCGTATCGTTGGGGGTCTCCACCCGGACGACCTTGCCGAGTGTCGTTGCGCGTTCGCGCCAGGCCTGGAGAATCGTCTCTACGGAGGCCGTCCGAAGGGCGTCAAACCGTTCGAGTACCCGCTGTGTCACGGCCCGTCGGTCGACAGGACCGCGTTGGGCCTGGAGCGATGTCGCTTCGGCTGGCAGACGATCCTCGGGGATGTTGGCGTTGATTCCCGTGCCGATGATCACCCAGGAGACCCGGTCGGCTTCTCCCTCCATTTCCGTCAGAATCCCGGCGAGTTTCTGTTCATCATCCCCGACAAGCACATCGTTAGGCCACTTGATGCGCGCGTTGACCTCATCAAGTGCATCGACAATCGCCACGGCCGCCGCCAACGTGTAAACCGGCACGTCCGCCGGCGGGATCGTCGGCCGAAGGAGGAGTGACGCCCAGATGCCTCCACTCGGTGAGTTCCACTCCCGGTCGAGTCGTCCGCGTCCGCCCGTCTGTCGGTCAGCGAGCACAACGGTATCGCGCTCGCCCGCCGCTGCGAGCTCCCGGGCGCGAGCATTCGTACTCTTGACGGCGTCGTGGTATCGGATCTCGAAGGGCGCATCGAGTCCCAGCGCAACGGCGTCACCGCCGTACTCGGGGATGTGTTCGAGCATGTAGCCCTCATCCGTACTCTCGATTTCGAAGCCGCTGTCTCGGAGGGCCTCAATGTGCTTCCAGACGGCTGCGCGCGACACGTCGAGACGCTCGGCGAGAGCCGGCCCGGAGTGCGGCTCTGTCGCAAGCGCGCGGAGCACCGCTCGCCGTGTGTGCATACATTGGATTCGGTCGCCCCGGGCTTGAGCGTTCGGACCGACGACACTAAGCCCCGGAGTTCCCAGCCACACGGTATGGACGCCTACGAGTTGATCACGCGGAATACCGTTGAGGCGGTGACTGACGAGGAGGTGCAGACACTCGCAGAGGCGCCGGCCGGAAAGCGAGCGTACGTGGGATATGAACCCTCTGGCGTACTTCACCTGGGGCATCTACTGACAGCGAACAAGCTGATTGACCTGCAGGAGGCCGGATTCGAGATTGTCGTGTTACTGGCGGATGTCCACGCGTATCTCAACGGGAAAGGAACTTTCGAGGAGATCCAGGTGACCGCCGAGCGAATGCGCGAGCAGTTTATCGCCTACGGGCTTGACCCTGACGCGGTCGAGTTTGTCTATGGATCGTCCTTCCAGTTCGATGAGGAGTACGTCCTTGATCTTGAGGAACTGTCCGTTGCGACGTCGCTTAACCGCGCCCAGCGAGCGATGGCAGAGCTCCAAAGTGGCGAGACGGCGTCGGTCTCGCATGTCCTTTATCCCCTGATGCAGACGCTTGATATCGAGTATCTCGACGTTGATCTGGCTGTCGGCGGACTCGACCAGCGGAAGGTCCACATGCTGGCCCGCGAGGGGCTCCCGGAACTCGGCTACCAGGCTCGTCCGTGTCTCCACACCCCGATTCTCGCTGACCTCACAACCGGCGTTGGCAAGATGTCGGCCAGCTCCGGCGTGACCATCTCGATGGAAG
>CAZFMU010000216.1:0-2750 GCA_964520165.1 uncultured Salinarchaeum sp.
GAGGCCTACGACCTGATGGGGATCACCTTCGAGGATCACCCCGACCTCCGACGGATTCTTCTGCCGGAAACCTGGCAGGGCCATCCCCTTCGGCAGGACTACGATCAAGACCGTCCGCAGGTCGTTCCACTCCGAGAGCACCGTAACCCAATCGCTGAGAACCAGCAGACCGCCGAGGGGGAGGACACCATGTTCCTCAACGTTGGGCCACACCATCCGGCGACCCACGGTGTGTTGCACATTGAGACGGTCCTTGATGGCGAACAGGTCGTCGATGTTGACCCTGACATCGGCTACCTCCACCGGTGTGAGGAGCAGATCTGCGAGTCCAGCACCTATCGACACCAGATCATGCCTTATCCGGACCGGTGGGATTACGTCTCTGCCGGACTGCTCAATGAGTGGGCCTACGCTCGTACCGCTGAGGATCTCGCGGACATTGAGGTTCCCGCGTATGCCCAGACGATCCGGACGATGGGGGCCGAACTCTCGCGGATCGCCGCCCACATGCTCGCGCTTGGGACGTTCGCGCTTGATGTCAACGGCGACTTTACCGCTGCCTTCATGTACGCCATGCGCGAACGCGAGAGGGTTGAGCAACTCCTTGAGGAACTCACCGGCCAGCGGCTCATGTTCAACTACTTCCGGTTGGGTGGGGTCGCCTGGGATCTCCCCGACCCTCGCGAGGAGTTCTTCGAGAACGTTCGGGAGTATCTCAATGACGTGCCCGAGGCCGTCCAAGAGTTCCATGACCTGTTGAGCAACAACGAGGTGTTCCAGTTGCGGACGGTCAACACGGGCGTGCTTGAGCCGGAGGTCGCCAAGGACTATGGCTGTACTGGCCCGGTTCTCCGGGGCTCCGGAGTCGCCTATGATATCCGCGATAAGGATCCATACGGCCGCTATGACGACCTTGACTGGGAGGTTGTCACCGAGGACGGCAAAGACAACTACGCCCGGGTGCTCGTGCGGATCCGTGAAGTTGAGCAGTCCGCCCGGATCATCGACCAGTGTCTCGACCGGCTTGAGGACTGGCCCGAGGACGACCGCGAGATTCAGTCGAACGTTCCCCGGACGGTCGCCCCTGACGGCGGCCAAGAGATCTACCGGGCTGTCGAGGGCGCCAAGGGTGAACTCGGCATCTACATCCGCACCGACGGGTCGGACACGCCAGCCCGATTCAAGATCCGGGGACCGAGCTTCTCGAACCTCCAGGTGCTACCGGAACTCGCCGAGGGCGAGTACATTCCGGACCTCATCGCGGCGCTCGGGAGTCTTGATCTCGTACTTGGGGAGGTGGACCGATGAACGTCGTTCCACTCCAGACCGTCCGACTACCGGACTGGCTAGCGGGAGTCCTCGGACTCGACGGACTGCTCGGGACGGTCGTTGGCAGTCTCATTGGCGCTGCACTCGTTGCCACGGTGATGCTCACGATGACGGCCATTGCCGGACCATGGGCCAAACGAAAGATCACGGCGGCGTTTACCGACCGCGTGGCGGTGAGCCGAATCGGGCCATATGGGCTGTTCATCATCGTAGCGGACTCGTTACGGCTGATCTCAAAGGAGCTGATCGTCCCCGAAAATGCCGACCGCCCGGCCTACGATATCGCGCCGATCGTCGTGGTCTTCTCGGCACTCATCGGCTTCTCAGTTTTGCCGATGGGCAACCTTGGCGGCGTCTCCATCCAGTTGGCTGATCCGGAGGCCGGTCTCGCACTGGTCTTTGCGTTCGCATCGATCGCAACGATCGGACTGGTTATGGGTGGCTATGCGTCGGCGAACAAGTACTCGCTGCTGGGTGGCCTGCGGTCGGTCGCCCAGGCGATCGCCTACGAGATTCCGTTGTTGGTCATCGCGATTTCGCTGGTGTTGTTTACCGGTTCGCTGCAGCTCTCTGAGTTCATTGCCTACCAGCAACAACCGTTCATCGATCTGGGCGTGTTCGCTATCCCCAGCTGGTTCGCGTTTGTCAACCCCTTCGCGTTCCTTCTGTTCCTGGTCGCGAACCTCGCCGAGATCGGTCGGAATCCCTTCGACACTCCCGAGGCGCCAAACGAGATTGTTGCTGGCTACCAGACCGAATACTCCTCGGTCTACTTCGTGTTGTTCTACCTCGGGGAGTTTCTCCACATCTTCCTTGGGGCCGGGATCATCACCGTGTTGTTCCTCGGTGGTGGGGCTGGCCCGCTGTTGCCCGGATTCGTGTGGTTCTTGATCAAACTCTGGGCCATCTTCCTGTTTACCCAGTGGATGCGATCGGCCATGCCCCGGGTGCGGATCGATCAACTCATCGGGATCGGCTGGAAAGGACTGCTCGTCTTGAGCTTCGCCAACCTCCTGCTCACGGCCGTCGTGGTTGGCGTCTTCAACGTTGGTGTCTAAGATGATCGGCGTACTCAAATCGATGGCGACGACGATGAAACACGCCCTCGGGGGCGAGACGTTCACCGTGCGCTACCCTGAGGAGGCCCCGGAAGTCGCTCCGCGGTTCCGCGGGATCCACAAGTTTAGCCAGGAGCGGTGTATCTGGTGTCGCCAGTGTGAGGATGTCTGTCCGAACGATACCATCCAGATCGTCATGGACGACCGCCGTAACGGCGAACAGTACAACCTCCACGTCGGCCAGTGTATCTACTGTCGGCTCTGTGAGGAGGTCTGTCCGACCGACGCAATCGTCCTCACCCAGCAGTTCGAGTTCACCGGTGACACCAAGGACTGTCTCTTATACACATCTCCGAGCACAGG
>CAZFMU010000216.1:2760-3209 GCA_964520165.1 uncultured Salinarchaeum sp.
GGACGACCTGGTCTACAACAAGGAACAACTCAAGTCCGTCCCGTGGTACAAGGGCTCGGACCCGCTGGCGGCTCGCGAACCGGACCGGGACGCGTGGGTGGGTGACGACGACGGCGAGATCGATTACCAGTGACGTCCCAGCAGTCCCGTGGTATCTGCTGACAGCATTTAGTAATCTTCAAAAAGGGTCCGCGTCCACAACAGTACAGTCCGATGTCGCTCTGGGCAACGCTTGTCTTTGGCCTGTTCGCGGTGTTGCTCGTGACGAGTGGACTCGGCGCCGTCGTTGCCCCCGAAGTGTGGCACGCCGCGCTCTTGCTTGGCGTTGCCCTCTTTGCTGTCGCCGGGGTCTACGTCATCCTGGCCGCCGAATTCCTCGCCGCGATCCAAATTTTGGTGTATGCCGGTGGGGTGTTGGTACTCATCGCCTTCGCTGTCATGCTCATTGA
>CAZFMU010000217.1:0-3203 GCA_964520165.1 uncultured Salinarchaeum sp.
ATATGTGGGTGGCTCCCTTGGACAGGACGAATGGCCGAGAAGGATCTTGATCTCCCAGCCGACCGTGAATCGCCGGTCGGTGCGCCCGTCGTCCGTGGGAACGAAGCTGTTGCTGGTGATCGTGCCGAGGACGCCATCCGATTTGACCCGGACGACCCCGACAGCCTAGAGCGCGCGACCGTGGAAATCCAGACGTTTGCCGAGATATCCGCGTCTGATGCCGAGCGGCTGTCGATCCTCCGCGGTGCGGCGGCGTGTGCCGCGCTCGTTCGGGGAGAGGGATCGTACAAGGCTGCCGCCAAACGAACGGACGTACCGGTTTCGTTCATCCGCAAGTGGGCGCGCGTCCACGACCTCCCGCGGGCTGTCCGGGTCACCGTCGCGGATGGGACGCTTGCCCCGACGGCAGCCAAGCATATCGCTCGTCTTGAGGGGCCGCTCCGGTACGACCTCACCTGGGCTACCCTCCAGCACGATCTGTCGGTCCGCGAGGTGCGGACACTCGCCTCCGCGCTCAAGTCGGGTGATGACCCCGACGCCGTCTTTGCCGCCCACGGCATCGACCTCTGCGGACTTCATCTTGAGTGTCCCCGCCCGGTGTATCGCGAACTCCACCGCCGGGCCGCCCTTGAGGAACGTCCCATTGAAGCGGTTATCGCCGATGCAATTGACGTCACCCTGTCCGAGGGTGAGGTCCCGGGGTGAGGCCATCGTTTGACTCTGCCGGTGGCGTAACGGCTACCCGGCCGGCCGAATAATTAATTCTGTGATCGACGTTATTAACTCACGGGCGCTGGCCACGATGATCGATAATGATGAGTCCTTCACGCTCGTTGACTCGCGGCCGGCCCACAAGTTCGAGGCATGGCGCCTTCCCGATGCGGTCAGCTTTCCGTTCGGGGCCCGCGAATCGCTTGATGAGGCACAACTCGCCACGTTTCGTGACATCGCCGCCCCGGACGAGCCGGTGGTCACCGTCTGTGGGAAAGGCGTCCGATGCGTCCACCTTGCGGTTGAACTCGCCGGCGCGGGGTACGAGCACCTTAAGACCGTTAGCGACGGCATGTGGGGGTATCTTGACCTCTATGAGACGGCGACAGCCACTCTTGATGAGGACTATCGTGTCGTACAGTTCCAACGCCGCGGGAAAGGCTGTCTTTCCTATCTCGTTGGGTCACAGCGGACCGGCGAAGCCGTCGTGATCGATCCAACCCGACACACCGACCAGTATCTTGCCACGGCGGCCGAACACGGCCTTGAGGTCACAGCGACAATCGATACCCACGTCCACGATGACCACCTTAGCGGCGGCCGTGCGCTTGCTGATCGACTTGACGTGCCATATTATCTCGGTGTCACGCCTGAGCGTGAGGCGGCGATCGCCCACGAGCGTCTTGAGGATGGCATAGTGCTTCCGCTCGGTGACGAGTCGCTCACCGCCACCGCCTTACCGGGGCATACCTCCGGCCACGTCGGACTTCGACTCGGCGACCTTGCGCTGTTCACCGGAGATGCCGTCTCGCTGGATTCGATCGGTCGAATTGGGGCGCTTACCGATGGCGATCCCGAGGCGGCGGTTACCGCTGCCCATCGGACACTTAATACCGTCATCGGTGAGTTACCAGGCGAGCTGTCGGTGTTTCCGGCGCACGTCCACCGCGCCGGTGGGCGATGGCGTACCGGCCATCCCGGAACGCTTGCGAGTGCTTCCCTCGGGTCACTCCGGGACCAACTTGATCCGTACGGGCTTGACGCCGAGGCCTTCGAGGCGTGGGTCAGGCCGGTCACGACCGAGTCGCCCGCTGGCCACGAGACGATCGTTGAGGCCAACCGCGACGGCCGGGCGGTTTCGCCGGCGACGGCAACGCGGATCGAGTCCGGTCCGAACGGGAACATTCTCTAATACACACGTTTCTCCGGAATGACGCCGCGAACGCCGCCGGTGGGATCCTCAACATCACCCTCGTATCGCGGGATCACGTGCCAGTGGAGGTGATCAATCGTCTGCCCGGCTGCCCGACCATTATTGATCCCAATGTTTGTCCCGTCGGGATCGTACCGGCCAACAACCGCCTCGTGGGCTAATTGGAGTGCACCAGCCGTCTGTTCCCAGTCGATGGCGGTCAGATCCTCGACGTGCTGCTTCGGTACGACCAGAGCGTGCCCCTCGGTCACAGGATGCGCGTCGAGGAAACACAGGTGCGTCTCAGACTCTTGGATGACCGTCGCGTCGCGCTCGCCTCGGACGATATCACAGAACACACACGAATCGACCGGTGCCATGGGCCACTCGTTGGGGCCGTCTCGGTTAAATGGTGTTAATTCGGATTAAATCGGACGAAGAGGCGTTCAAAAAGCCGAACTCGTGTTTATGACCGCCCCGGGTTATGTGGTCGGCAACGTAACGGGCAACTGCAATGCGCCCGACACGAATCGGTGCGATCGCCGTTGCAGCACTGCTCCTGGTCGGCGGAATCGCGGCCGTCGGGGCCGCCAGTCCGCCGGCGCAGGCACAGCACAACGGCCCCGATCACGCGGGGCCCCCTGATGAGATTGATACGGATGGTGACGAGCTTGATGCACGCGACGACGCACCTGAGGGGGTGAATGAACAAGAGCGCGATGACGAGACAGAACGGGAGAACGACCCCGACGCGGACGACGACACGTCGGACGATCGTGAGAAAGAGCTGAACGATACGGACGACGCCGATACAGCAGAATCAGCCGCTCCACCTGTGGCCCACAGCCCTAACGAGCGAGCCGGTCCGCCCGCTGACGTCGCCGACCGCGCCGACAACGCCTCCACCCAGGTCGGTCCGCCGGATGGACTGCCTGAGCAGGCCCCTGATCGCGTGGGCGAAATCCACGACACGATTGAGGCATTCCTGAACGGCTCGGTCGACAACCTCGGGCTTGCACTGGAGGATGTTTTCGAGAACGAGACGGACGCGGCCCTAGATGACGCGATGAATGAGACGAATATGGATTCGGATGACATAACGAATGAACCGGACGACGATGCGGTCACCAACGAGACGACCGATACGAACACGACTGAGGACGCCGTGACCAACGAGACGGCCGACTGACGACGGCGACCATCCGGATTCCAGCCTGTGTCCGCCCGCGGCGGCCGTCTGCTGTGGTGATCCCGGTGCCATGCTCCAGCTCTCGCGCGGGGTCACCCTGGCCGACCGTGG
>CAZFMU010000218.1:0-3195 GCA_964520165.1 uncultured Salinarchaeum sp.
GGCCTGATCGTCTCGGATGGCGTCACTCCGGTCTTACTGGCGGTTCGTGCTCGTTTTGCGGTACTTTCTACCGCTGATTGTCGGTTACTTGCGCGACCGACGACGATTTCTTGTTATTGGCAGGGGCCGGACGGTCTCCTCGGAGACCCGGCGCCGACGGGCCGAGTATCTCCTTGAGTCACTGGTTTCGCTCGGGCCAACGTTCATCAAACTCGGCCAGTTGCTCTCAACCCGTCCGGATGTCCTTCCCCCGGAGTACGTCGATGTATTCTCGCGGCTTCAGGACGATGTCCCGCCGGCCGACTGGACGGACGTCGAAACGCTCATCGAAGAGGATCTTGGCCCGATTGAGGAGCGGTTCGACGAGTTCGACACCGAGGCCATCAGCGGGGCCAGCCTCGGCCAGGTCTACCGAGCGCAGGTCGACGGCGAGCCCGTTGCGGTAAAGGTCCGTCGCCCAGGCGTCCAGCAACTCATCCAGGCCGACCTACAGGTGATCCGGTGGCTAATCCCGCTGCTCCAGCGGCTGGTCGATGACGCCCGCGCGTACTCTCTTGAGAATCTGGCCGACGAGTTCGACGAGACGATCCGTGAGGAAATGGACTACGGCCGCGAGCGGATGATCCTTGAGGAGGTTCGTGAGAACTTCGCTGACTCAGAGGATATCCTCATCCCCCAATCGCTCGCTTCACACTCCTCCGATCGGGTGCTCACGATGGAGTACATTGATGGCATCAAGATCAATGATCTCGCTGCACTCGAGGAGGCCGGGATCGACCGAACGGCGGTCGCCGAGCGGCTTGCGGAGGCGTACCTCCAGATGATCGTCGAGGACGGCGTCTTTCATGCTGATCCCCATCCGGGAAACCTCGCCGTCCGATCGGATGGCCGGATCGTGTTCTACGACTTCGGGATGTCCGGCGAGGCCGATGCGTTCCTCCAGCAGAAGATCGTCGAGTTCTACATTGCCGTTGCGAACCGCGACATCGATCGGATCCTTGATGTTATGGTCGAGATGGGGACACTCTCGCCGACCGCGGACCGGGCGGTCATGGCGGAGGTCATCGAGTTGGCCATCCAGAACGCCCGCGGCGAGACGATTGATCAGTACCGCGTCCAGCGGATCATCCAGCAGGTCCAAGACTCGATTTACGAGTTTCCTTTCCGCCTGCCACGCGAGTTGGCGTTGGTGATGCGGGTCGGCACGATCACCGAGGGGGTCTGCGTGACGCTTGATCCGGAGTTCGACTTCATCGACACCGCCACCGGCTATCTCTCCCAGCAGGGCTACCGCGAGGAGACGATCCGACGGGTGGCGACCGAGGTCGGTTCGCGCGTGCGGGAGGCGGGTTCGGCGGCGATCCGTGTCCCACCGAAACTTGAGCAGACGCTTGATCGAATTGAGCGCGAGAATCTCCACGTCAATGTCGACATCGAGGATTCAAACGGCCGACTCCAGCGGCTCACGAAGCGCGTTATCTACGGGATGCTCACCACCGCGGGTGTCCTTTCGACATCGTTCCTGTACGCCTTTTCGACCGTCCAGGCGACGGCTGTGGTCGGGATCGGCACCATTGCGGTGGGGTATCTTCTCGTCCGATCCTTCCGTGCCGGCGGCCCCTCAACGGAGTTTCAGGTCGAACCGGAGTTCGGCCGTCAGAGCTTCCAGGAGTTCGCGTCGGCCGACGAGGACGACGACTCAAACTGATCGGCTATAGTCCGGCGCTCACCAGCCGCCCCCCGATCAGAATAAGTATTGCGAGCACTGTCCACCGGCGCCACCGCTCCGCGACGTACCCCCGCAACCGTCGCCCAAGCGCGGCCCCGGCGACGGCCGGCACAGCCAGGGCGGCCGATCCGAGGGCGACGGTTGGGCTGGGATAGAGTCCAACGACCAGCGCGACACCACTGCGGAGTGCATTAACACCGACGAACACCAGCGCAACGACCCCGACGAAAAGCCGATGCTCAAGATCACAAGACTTGAGATAGGTGACAAGTTGCACCCCGACGTTTGTCGCGCCGAAGATCAGCCCCGATCCAAGCCCGACGGCGGCCATGCCGACACGCGATTCGGCGACACATCGGTCACGAATCTCCGCTCGCCCCGGAAGCGGAACCCGTTGCTGGAGCACCCCGACAGTCGCGAGCGCGAGCACCCCAAGCGCGAGCCTGAGCACGTCGGCCGGGAGGCCGTCGAGGGCAACCATCCCGACGATCGTCCCTCCGATTACGCCGCCGATGAGCGGGGCAAACCGTCGACCGCAGTGATCGATATCACCACGAGACAGCTCGTCGAGTAACACCAGATTCGTCGCCAGCAGCGGGATGACCAGTACGACGACGGCTGTCGCCGGCTCCAGTAGAGTCACGAGAACGGTCGTCCCGACAACGGCGAAGCCAAAGCCGGCGACCCCTGTGAGCACTCCTGCTCCGGTGATCACCCCAAGAACGGCCAGTGCCGTCCAGACGGTTGGCGAGAGGGCGCCGGCGAGTGGATCCATACCGCCGTCCAGGGGGAGTATCGTCTTGAACGCGCGGATGCCGGGTTCCAAACCGTTTATGAACACCCTCCGGTTACGAATCCGTATGGCCAAACAGCAGACGGAAGTGCGAGATCTTCAAGAAGGTAACTACGTCATGATCGACGACACGCCCTGTAAGATCAACTCGTATAGCACGGCCAGTCCGGGCAAACACGGCAGCGCGAAGGCCCGGATCGAGGCCGAAGGAGTCTTCGATGGGCGCAAGCGCTCGATGAGCCAACCCGTCGACACCAAGGTGTGGGTACCGATCATCGACCGCAAGCAGGGCCAGGTCGTCAACATGGAGAGCGATGACATCGCCCAGGTGATGGATCTTGACACCTACGAGACCATCACGATCAAGGTCCCCGAGGATATCGATCTTGCGCCCGACGACAACATCGAGTACCTCGAGATGGAGGACCAACGCAAGATTGTTGAGGCGTGACCGATCGGTTTCCCGGCGCAACAGCCGATCGTGAGGCGGCCGAGTATCTGCTCGTAGGAGCACCGCTAGACCGCACGACGACGTTTCAGCCGGGCACGCGCACCGGTCCGGACCGTCTCCGACGGTTCGCGCGGTCCTTCGAGGACTACGACCAGGCGACCGGTCAGCGCTTTTCGAATCTCGACGTTGCTGATCATGGCAATGTCGAGCCGTTCGATGACC
>CAZFMU010000219.1:0-3179 GCA_964520165.1 uncultured Salinarchaeum sp.
ATGAGCCGTATGATCCGACGAAGGAGAATCCCGGGCTGTTGATCAACCAACTCATTCGTGTCGTCGAACCGACGGGCAAACTCGGGATTGTCGGGCTGTACGTCCCGGAGGATCCGGGGGCCCCGGAGACGGTGAGTGATATGGAAGCCCAGGGCCGACTCGGGATTGACTTTGGGAAGCTCTTTGAGAAGGGCCAGCGCCTCGCGACCGGCCAGTGCGACGTCAAGGCATACAACCAACAGCTCCGAGATCTGATCGCTGCCGGGCGCGCTGAGCCGAGCTTTGTCGTCTCACACCGGGAACCGCTTGAGCGAGCACCGGAGCTTTACGAGCAGTTTGATGACCGGGAGGAGGGTGTCACGAAGGTGATCCTTGAGCCATAGCCATCCATGTGTGGGATGGGTGATCGGCGACAGGACGGCAATCAGCCCACCCCGACACACGTGGGGGGTGTGCCAGCGACTGCTGTAGCGTACCCGTGGACCAGATCGCCCAACCTCGCTGTACAGCACGTAGCGACCAGCAGCATATTTTGTCACTAATATCGTAAGGCCCGGTATGTCCCTCATTGCGGAACTGCAGCTCTCTGGCAATCTCGGGGTGTTCGATCACACATATAATGCGGTCCCCAGTGTTAGCTGTACGGTTGAGGACTTTCACCACATCCAGGAGGACGGATCTCGGCGTTCAGTACTGTTCGGACTGTGTCAGAACTGTGACTTCGACACGCTCGAAACGGCAATGGAGGAGGACCCCACCATTCGCGAGTGGTATCTTGTTGCGGAGGTCGGCAATCGACACCTCTATCGCGTCGAAACAGTGTCATTTCCGTCGGAGCAGCCACTGCTCTTTCCGGCGTGTCGCAGACACAACATCACCGTTCTCTCTGCGTGGCGCGACGCCGACGGCCTGTACCTCCGTGCACGGGTCCCGTCACGCGAGACCCTACAGCAGTTTAGCCGTGATATCGATGAGTTTGCCGATCAGTTCACCCTCTCGCGGTTATATGTCGAGGGCCAGCGCCCGGACGACGGGAGGCAATTGACGGACAAACAACGCGAGGCACTGGCATTGGCCCTTGAGCATGGTTACTTCGAGACGCCGAGTCAGATCACACTTGAGGAGTTGGCCGATCAGTGTGAGGTAACCGCACAGGCCCTGTCCGATCGGATCCGATCGGCGGTCCAGACACTTGTTGCGAACGCCGTCAACGGTGAGTCCCAACCGCGGTCATAATAAAGGGCTTTCTGAGACAACCTGTCGTTGATTCAGGCGGATCAAGTTGATGCTGGTAGGGGTTTCGATGACCGATCACAGGCACCGCGATACGCACCAGACGACGGGGATTTACACGCTTGACGACCTCTTTGACACGCTGGGCAACCGATACCGGCGCCGACTCCTGTTGCGGATGAGTCGACCCGACGCACGCGGTGGGTGGGAACTCGATGTCAGTGCGCTCGCGGACGAAACCGATGATGAGGCGGCCCTCCGTGACCGGCTTTGTCGGATGCATCTCCCGCAGTTGTCCGCCGACGGATACCTCGAGTGGATCGGTCAGCGCCAGACGGTCTATCGAGGCCCGACGTTTGACATCATCGCACCAATCGTCCGCATTCTCGACGAGCACAACGAAGAAATTCCGACCGGGTGGCCCTGATCTCCGCGATACGGAGCTGCAGCCGCTGGCAACGACTGTGGCGGCCGTACGGCACCACCGCCGACGCGCTTGTTGATTGGCCTGTGCTCTTTGTGCGCGATGGGAGTCCGTGGCTTTCGACCTCCAGCGCTGTCGTCAATGCGCTCCAGACGGCCCTGCGCGACCCGTCCGCCGGAGCGGTGGGCCCCCGCGTCGGTGCCACACGCATGCGCGTTTCGGTGGCACTGCCGAACGGTGGCAGCCCTTCATAGCGGTAGCAGCGCGGAAACCCACCCCTTCAGGGGTGGGAGGAAGCGCGTACGCTCCGTGCAACAATCCACCGACTACGGCAGGGCCGACTCCCCAACACTTTTGAATTATCGGCCATACATATGATATATGGAGAAGCGGCGCACTGTCCCCGTGAAACTCGACGTGGACAGTGCCGACGCTGCACTCCTCGAAGATACCGTAGATGAGTTCTTGTGGGCCGCCAACCACGTCACACGCCACGCTTTCGAGGGCGAATACGTCACCACGAGCAAGACCACGCTCCACGACGAAACCTACGAGAACGTGCGCGAGGAAACAGCATTGCACAGCAATCACGTCCAAGCCGCCCGGAACAAGGCCGCTGAAGCCTGCAAGAGCGTGGTCGAGAAGTGGAAGCAGGGCAAAAAGGCGTCGATGCCCCACTTCACCAGTCCACACCTCGTCTACGACCACCGCACCGCCACGTTCCACGACGACTACGTGAGTCTCGCCACTACGGACGGTCGAATCGAAGCCGACTACGTGCTACCCGACGATAAGCGGGACACGCCCCACGCGGAATACTTCTTCTCCGATGAGTACGAAACCACGGGGGCGGAACTGCACCACAGCAGCGACAACTGGATGCTTCACGTCCACTGCAAGACAGAGGTGGAGTCTACCACGCCGGAACAGGCAACACCGGAGAACGGAACGGTTCTCGGGGTTGACCTCGGCGTGAATAATCTGGCCGTTGCGAGTACGGGCACGTTCTGGACGGGTGACGAGTTCGACCACTGGCGGCGCGAATACGAGAGGCGGCGTGGCGATTTGCAAGAGTGCGGAACGCGGTGGGCACACCAGAACATCCAGTCTATCGGACGCAAAGAAGAAGGCCGGTTCAAACTGATGCTCCACCGAATCAGCAACGAACTTGTCGGAGAAGCCCGTGAGAACGGCTGTTCCGTGATCGCGTTCGAGGACTTGACCGACATCCGCGAGCGAACTGGCGCGTCGTGGGGACACAAGTGGGCGTTCAACCGCCTGTACGAGTACGTCGAGTACAAGGCTGAAGAATACGGTATCGACGTGGAACAGGTTGACCCTGAGAACACGAGTCGGCGTTGCTCACACTGTGGATTCACCCACCCCGACAACCGTCACGGCGAGGACTTTAAGTGTCTGAAGTGTGGCTACGAGAACCATGCCGACTACAACGCCGCCAAGAACATCGGCTTGCGGTATCTCCGCCGTAACCAAACTGGGGACGGCGGAGGCGCACCCGTAG
>CAZFMU010000220.1:0-3137 GCA_964520165.1 uncultured Salinarchaeum sp.
GAAATACCTCATCCACGCAGAGAGCGTCCCAGACTGGATCGTCGAACGGAGTGACGTTGTCGGAGCGATTTTTGGCCAGACCGAAGGGCTCCTCGGTGACGAACTCGATCTGCGTAACCTCCAAGACGCCTCGAAGGTCGGGCGGCTCGACGTCGATGTCGAAAGCGAATCCGGACGATCGACCGGCGCGGTGACCATCGAGACAAACCTTGACCGTGTCGAGACCGCAACGATCGCCGCCGCCTTAGAGACAATCTCGCGCATCGGACCGTGTCGGGCGACGGTAACGGTGACCGATATCGAGGATACCCGGGCGGCCAAGCGCCGAGAGATTGTCGAACGGGCGGAGGAACTGTTACTTGAGTGTTTCGAGGGGGGACTCACGGGCGAGGAGATCATCGACGCCGTCCGACGGCGGACGCAAGTCGAGGAGATCACCACCTACGAGGGGCTGCCTGCCGGCCCACGCGTCGACACCGGGGATGCGGTCATCGTCGTCGAGGGACGCGCAGACGTGTTGGCGTTGCTCGAAGCAGGGATCGAAAACGCCATTGCCGTCGAAGGAACCGATGTGCCAGAGACGGTCGGCGATCTCTCGCAGGATCGAACCACCACGGCCTGTCTCGACGGCGACCGTGGGGGTGAGTTAATCTTTCAGGAGTTGATGCAGGTTGCCGATCTCGACTATGTCACCTTTGCCCCCGACGGACGCGCCATTGAGGATCTCGATCCTGCTACGGTCCGCACAACGTTACGACAGAAGGTTCCGGTTGAGCGTGCCGAAGCAATGTCGGATCAAGGACCGGCCGACGAGGCCACAGCAACGAGCGCAGACGGAGCCGGCGTGCTTACAGTCACCGAGCAGACGGCCGACCCGGCGATCGAAGAGTCAGAGCCGACCCGGTCGCCAACGACCGTCCCCGAACACGGCCAGGCTGTCGTCGGGGCCGATACCGGTCGGCTTCTCGATGCCGACGCAGAACTCCTTGAGGAAGTCCCCTCAGGGGATCTCTTCGAGGCGATCGAAGAGACCGAGACGGTGCCGACAACCGTCGTCGTGGATGCGGCCGTCACCCAGCGTCTCCTCGATGTGGCCGCACAACGAGGTGTCCGGCGGGTCGTCGGGACCGAACTGGGCGCATTCACGAAGCGACCGACGGATGTCCGGGTACAGACCGTCGGAGATCTCGGCTGATCAGATCGGCGGAAGTGTCGCGAGGCCGGCCAAGGCGGCACCGAGAGCGGCAGCGAGACCACCGGTTAACGTTGCCGTGAAATTGACACTACCGTTTCCGAGAATCCGCCCCTCGAGTGTCGCGCCGAGCAGACTGTCAACGGTCATGCCGAGGACACCGGCAAGCGCAACGATGACGCCTCCGGGGAGCGCAACGCTCGCGAACAGCTGAATCATGAGTCCCGCGATGATACTTGCGCCCGCCACACCGGCGAGCAGTCCCTGCCAGGTTACCCCCCCATCGGTCCCGGGGGGAACCGGCTCAAGCGTCGTGATCAGCCGCGTCTGACCGTATGGACCGCCGATCTCGCTGGCAAGCGTGTCACTGAGGGCCGTCGCCAGCGATCCGGCAAACAGGAAGGCGTACAACAGCGGGTCACCGGAGAGAAGGCCGGCGTCAACCAGCGAGAAGAGTACCAGGCCACCCATCGCTGCCCCGGAGTTTGCAAGCACGTTCTCGCCTCCGCGGGCTCCACCGTTGGCCTCGGCAACGCCACGGTCACGCTTGCGTTCGTATCGGAACTTCGAGGAGGCGCCGCCGATGGCGAAGAAGGCCAACAGGAGGGCGAACCAGCCATAGCCGCCGAGCACGATGGTGATGACGCCAAGAAGGATTCCCGCGACCATCCCCTCGATCGAGGCCGCATCAAGCAGAAACGCAAGCAGCCCCACACCACCGGCGACCCCAACGGCGACCGCGACAGACACGATGCTGGCGTCAATCTCGATCGCCACAAGCAGCCACAGCAAGAACGCCACCGAGAACATCACGGGCGGCTCGTCCTGTAAAAACAGCATCGATCGGATCAGCGCCCCCAGAAGGGCCCCGGTCAACACGAGCGCTAGCACCTCGGCATACACGAACGGCAGCCCGGCTGTCACGGCAACGACACTCTGTCCGAGGACGCCACCGAGGAGGCCACCCGCAAGATCGCCCAGAATCGGTGCATGGCTCGTTCGGGCCCGGACCAGTTCGGCACCGACGTTACCGAGGACGACGATCAGAACGGTCGATGCGAATACTGACATCGGGAGGGATCCGTAGCCGGCGATCACCGCGAGAACGGCCGCCGACAGCGCAAACCCAAAGAGTCCGCGAAGTCGACCGGCCTGGTAGTCGCCCGGACGCGCGAAGAGGTCGAACAGCGGGCCGTCACTGACGACGATGGCGACGAGGGCAATCAGGGCAAAGGGCGCTGCAGCAGCGGTTCCCAGAGCCGGGCCGGCAAGAGCCAGCAGACCAATAAATGCGAATCCGACCGCCCGGCGCACGTTGGAGTGCACGCTACCGAGTGTTCACAGAGACGCTTACTTAACAATCCCGAACCAACCGGAGGACTTACGCGCCGGGATCGACTGCCTGCCAGCGTGGGGCTCTTCGATCGGTATCTCGCACTCCGCACCCGACTGGCCGGTGCCGAACCGCCGGCACACGTCGCGTTGGTGGTCACCGAACGCGATCTACTCGAGCCGGACGGCTATGAGACGCTGTCGGCATTTCTCGACTGGGCCGTCGAATACGGCGCCGATCGGATCACCGTGTATGTAAGCGTCCTAGACCGAGAGGCGGTCGATCCGCTGTGCCGCGGCCTCGGCCAGATCGAGACGCCACGACCGGTAACCGTCGTCGGGCCCGAAGAGGACGCTCGTGGAACAGCCCCGATCCGGATCGGGGTCGGTCTTGGGGGGAAACACGAGTTCACCGAGGCCGTTCGGACGCTCGCCAACGCGGCGGCCGCCGGTGACCTTGACCCGTCGGACATCACCGAGACCGATATCGAGGCGTCGCTGGTCTTTCCGGATGATCCCGACCTCATTATCAAGACCGGGGCCGAGCGGCTCTCGGATTTCATGATCTGGCAGTCGGTCTACTCGGAACTCTACTTCACCGATGTCAACTGGG
>CAZFMU010000221.1:0-3108 GCA_964520165.1 uncultured Salinarchaeum sp.
GTACCCCCTCGGTCATACACGCCTCCGGTTTTCCCCGTGTATTCATATACCTCACGTTACCGTCTCGCGTGCTCACATGTTGCCATGGAACCGATACCCGGAAGCCTGTTCATGTGCTGCATCCAGTATACCGACATGCAGTTGCGACGGATCGCCCGAGGCACCCTTGCCTGGGACCGCCTCGAAGCGGTAGGACGTACCCTTGCCGACCGACTGGATCGCCGGTCTGTTCGGATTGAGTTTGTTGAGTCGGACAACTGGCTGTCCATCCCGCTGGTCGTCGACCGACGCTGGTTTGTCAAGATCATCACGCCGCAGCACACCCGGGTCCACGCCATCCTCACCGGGGCCCGAAACCTGGGGGCGGTGACCAGTGGGGCGCCGGGCTTCTTCCAGCGGTTCGACGACCCTCTTGACATGGCCGAGCACGAGCTGGCGGCGACCCGTCGCATCCGCGAACTCGGACTCAACGCCCCCCGGCCGATTGATGCCTTCGAGTACGAGTATCTCGGGATCGTCGTTCTTGAGTACCTCCCCGAGTTTCAGACAATTGACGAGCTTCCAGCCGCCGAACAGCGACACCTCGGTCGTCAGCTGTTCGAGGCGCTGGCTGTCATGCACGACAACGGCGTCGTCCACGGTGATCTTCGCGAGGACAATGTACTCCTCGTTGATGGTCAACTCTACATCATTGACGCGACATCGGTTTCAGAAAACTGGCTCCCACAGGGTCGCGCCTACGATGTGGCATCGGCCCTCGGCGTTCTCGCGCCACTGCTCGGTCCGGAGCCGGCGGTTCGCGTCGCCCTTGAGGTGTATGCCGAACGAACGGTCATCGCAGCGCGTCGGTTCCTTGAGTTTGTCTGGCTGCGCCCTGACCACGATTTCGATGTCGATCGGGTCAGACGAGCGATCGATCGACTGACCGGTCAGACCTAGGGCCAGGTACCGGCCTGCTCGTAGGCGGAGAGCACGCGCTGGATGGCAACTACGTAGGCGGCCGTCCGCATCGTCGGTAGGTCATGTTCGTCGTAGGCCTCGGCGAGATCATCGAAGGCCTCGACGATGATCGAATCGAGTTCCTCGTTGACCCGATCTTTGTCCCAGTAGAAGCGCTGGCGGTTCTGGACCCACTCGAAGTATGAGACCGTCACGCCGCCGGCGTTCGCGAGAATGTCCGGGACGATCAGGACGTCCTCGTCGGCGAGTACCTCGTCGGCACCGGGGGTGAGTGGGCCGTTGGCCGCCTCGGAAATGACGTCCGCGGAGACGGCCTCGGCGAGATCCGCGTCAACGGCATTCTCAAGGGCGGCAGGCACGAGCAGGTCGACGTCCATCGTCAGCAGTTCCTCGTTGGTGAGCTCCTCGTCGGCCCCGTGGAACCCAACGACGCTGCCGGTCTCGTCCTTGTGGTCGCGGACCGCCACGGGATCAAGACCACTCTCGGCGTAGATTGCGCCCGAGGAGTCGCTGACGGCGACGACGGTCGCCCCCATCTGGTCGGCGAAGTTGGCTGCCCACCAGCCGGCGTTCCCGTAGCCCTGGACGGCGACGGTCGCGTCGGCGATGTCACGCCCGAGATACTCGAAGGCCTCGCGCGCGGCGACGATGGTCGACCGGCCGGTCGCCTCAACCCGACCGGCACTCCCACCGCTGTCGAGGGCCTTTCCGGTAATGACTCCGGGGGCCGTGGTATTTTCGAGGGTCTCGTAGGTGTCCTTGATCCAGTTCATCTCCCGCTGACCGGTGTTCACGTCCGGTGCTGGGATGTCCTGGTCGACGCCGATGAACGGGCGCAGTTCGGTAGCGAACGCCCGGGTGATCCGTTCGAGTTCGGTCTCGGAGTACTCCGACGGATCGATCTCGATACCGCCCTTGCCGCCACCGAGCGGAATATCGACGGTCGCACACTTGAACACCATCCATCCTGATAGGGCCTTGACCTCGTCGCGAGTGACTCCGGGGTGGTATCGGATCCCGCCCTTGTAGGGGCCACGCGAGCCGTCGTACTGCGATCGGTAGGCGCGTACGCTCTCAAGCGTACCGTCGTCGCGCTCAACCGTCAGGTTCGTCTCAAGTACGCGCTCGGGGTGCTTGAGGTGCTCGATGAGCCCGTCGTCGACATCGAGATACTGAGCAGCCTGGTCGACCTGCGCCTGCAGGTTCTCGAACGGGTTTGATTCGTCGGACATACTCGGGTCGTGCACCACCTCCCAAATAAGACTGACTGAATGTTCATTACTTCCAATCTATCACCGATATTCATTAATGATTGTGTGCTGAAACCCGGGCGCTGTCGTGTATGTTTCGCCCAAAGCAGGCAGGGACCGACTCCCGTGGTGCCCGATCGTCCGGAGCGACACTAGTCCCAGAACGACTTGGTCCGGGCGTACTCCCGTTCGGCGTCGAGAATATCCCGGTAGAAGTCGTCGGGATCGTCGCGGTGTCTGTTGATGATCCGGGCGGCTGTGTCCGGGCCAACACCGCGGGCGGCGAGTGCGATCACAGCCTGCTTGCCGTGCGCCTGCACGAGACTTGCCGCCTGATAGGCCCGACGTGTACGATGGTCTTCGTCGTCTGACTTCTTCGTGCTCCGGACAGCGGCCGCCGTTTCCTCATCCCAGGGGTTCAACGCTGCGACCAGAGTCGATCCACACTCCGGACAGGCGGGCTGTTCGCGCACCCGCTTTACTGGTTTGGTGCGTTCGTACTCCTGGCAGTGTACACACAACAACCGAACCTCATCGGACGCGATGCGCTCGCGGACGGCCTGAATTACGCTTGCGTCGGCGTTTTCCGGGGCCAAGAGGTCCCGCCCACCGGAGCGGCCGCCACTCCCGATTGGTGTGTGTCCGCCGACGAGGTCAACCGTATACGTACCTGTGGCGATCGCCGCAAGCACAGCCTGTGCACCGGCGATATCGAGGTCCTCATGGACGACGGTGCGCCGTGCCTCCTCGAAAGCGGGGGTGTCCGCAAGTGCGTCGCGTAACCGTCGCCCACTCGGCGGTGATTCCCCCCGCCAGGGTTTGACCGCACCGAAATGTTCGGCGACCTGTGAGAGCCGGAAGGTCAGTGACTCCGACCGATCAAGTGTCAACTCGATCA
>CAZFMU010000222.1:0-3088 GCA_964520165.1 uncultured Salinarchaeum sp.
TGGCCCGCATCCACGCTCGCATCGTTCGGAAACGCCGCGACTTCTTGCACAAACTCTCAGCGTACTACGCTCGTGAGTACGACCTCGTGGCCGTGGAAGACCTCGATGTTCACGGGATGATGCAACTGCCGTCGAACAGTCGGAACCGAGCGTCAGCGTCGTGGAGAACGTTCATCGACTTCCTCGAATACAAATGCGAGCGCGAGGGCACGTACTTCGTGAAAGTCGAACCCGAGGGCACGACGCAAGGGTGTGCCGAGTGTGGTGTCGAGGGTGAAAAAGAGGTGTGGGTGCGCGAGCATTCCTGCCCGACGTGCGGGTTCGAGACTGACCGTGACGAGAACGCCGCGTACAACGTGCTACAACGCGGCCTGTCAGAGTTAGGCGTGGGACACGCCGAAGTGACGCCTGCGGAGACTGCACTCCCTACGTCTGCGACTGGTGGGTCGTCCACCGTCGTGGATGCAAAGTGCGTCATTGAAACAGGAAGCCCCACCCTCAAGGAGCGAACGGCGTCAGCCGTGAGCGAGTAGGGTGGGGTAGTTCACACGCCGGTTGTGGCTATCCGGTTCCCCGGTCGAGATCACGCCCCGGCCGGTTCGAGCGTAACTGACACCGTATCGCCGTTCTGGATTGCTGCCTCGTCAACCGAGACATCCTCGGCGACCTCGGTGCCGGTATCACCGATTGCCTGAATCGTGTAGCCCTCGGTCGCCGTTACCGACGCATCTGCATACCCATCCTGTGGGCCGAGTGTTTCTGCGGTCGGATAGGGCACGGTCACCTCAAAGGACCCATCGGGGTCAATCTCGTCGCCGGTCAGTGTCTGGGTGTAGCTGAACGACCGGTCGGTGTCTGTCTGTAGTGGAACGCTCACCCGAACGGTCACGTTCGACCCGACGTCGGCCTGTCCCGTCAGGGTCGCTCCCTCGACGCGCTCGTAGGTCTTGACTGAAGATTCAACGTGGGCGTCGTAGTAGCCGCTGATCGCCTGGTTTGCCTGACGGGCCAGCGAGATGTTCTGGGCTAGTCCCTGGTCGTACCCACTGCCAAGGCCGACCGAGGTTCGCTGTCCGACAACGCGATCGGAGTTCGGGATCTGTGCGGCCCGGTAGCCCACAAGCGAGTACGAGTCGGTCTCGTTGACGAGCCGATAGTGCTCAAGCCCGCTGGCGTCCTGTAAGTAGAGTTTCGACAGCATCGTCTGCTGGAAATTCTCGTTGGCGGTCCGGAGCGTGCGGTTTTGCACTGCACCGTCATTCTGTGGGAAGCGGATCGTCTCCTGATCAAGATAGCTTCCGTAGTCCGGGCCGGTCCACTGTGTGATTGCGGGGAACTTCCCGGCGGCCATCTGGTCATCGATCATCACGTACTGAATCGGCTCGTCCGTCTCGTTCTGAGCGACCCGATCGCGTAGTGCCGCCTTGTCGGACTCATGGGTCGGACTCGCGTCAGTAGCGATGGCATCCAGATACAACTCGGCAGTGCTCTCGTTTTGGGCCGTCAGGAAGGCCGAGGCCGACCGGGCGTTCTGCTGGAATGGATTGGCGTGTGGGATGCGCTCACCCTGGACGGTGATCAGGTGGCCGTAGTCCCACCACGACATCACCCCGTAGGCGCCCTCGGGATAGTCGTAGTTGCCGTCCGATGGCCGGGAGAAGTCACCGTAGTAGTCGATCTGGTCGGCGTTACTCGCACTCCCATAGTTGCCAACCTCCGGCGTGTTGTTCGCGAGCCAGTCGTTCGCCGGCGCCCATGTCTCTCCCGTGGCGCCAGGCCCGGCACTGTCACCGACCTGCAGTGCGCTGGCGGAGGCAAGCGGGGGGAACAGCGGGACGAACAGCATCATCACGACCACGCCAATCGTGAGAATCTGGTAGGTCTCAATGCCGCGAAGCGCGTCGATCCCGCCGGAGAGATCAACCATGTCGATTGCGATGCCGACGAGGAAGGCGTTGAGCACGGCGACGGCGGTGACGAGATAGTAATTAAACCGGATCTGTGTCAGCCCCATGCTGATGAGGAAGGCCGACCAGACGACCACCAACAGGCTGACCCGGCGGTTCTCGTGATCAGAAGTCGCGCGCACGCCCAGCCACACAAGCGCGAGTACGCCCGTGAAGAATGCCAGCCCGTACTGGCCGAACATGAACTGTGCGGGATTGTCCGGCGGCTGTGCCTCGCCGATGGTCAGTCCACCGGGGTTGTACCCGAAGGGCATGATCCGTCCGGAGAGATTGTTGATCAGCGTTCCGTAGAGGTCGGGTAATAGGAGTGCCATAGCGATCAACGCGCCGACGATCGACGCGCCGATGGCGACGGGATACCACGTCCGGTCGTACCCTTCACGCTCCCACTGACGAGCCAGCCAGGCCATGAACGCCGCACCGGCAGCGACGAGGAATGCCAGTGTCGGGTGGAGATAGCCAAGTGCGGTCGCGCTGAAGCCCGGCTCCTGGATGCGGGTGAGTGTCAGCAGCGTCACTATGAGCATGCTGACGACCGCGACGAACGCGACGTGATCCGGCGACTCGCCGCGGAGGAAATCAAGCGTGAGCTGGAGGACGACGTATACACCGAAGATACCGATCAGCACGACGGCCGGTGGCCACGTCCAGATGTAGAGCGTGAGCAACACTCCGACAAGCGCGCTGTAGGCAATCGGCCGGCGCAGAGCCCCCCATTCCCCGGCTGTGACCAGTTCCCACGCCGGTGGTTCGCGCTTGATCGCCTGCAGTGCAAGCACCATCGCGAATACCGACACGGTCATCATCAGGACCTCGGCGGCGACGTGATCGAAGAATCCGACTGTGGTTCGCCGGAGGAAGCTTCCAGGTGCAAGTGCCAGAAAGATCACGCCCGCGAGTCCGCCGGCGCGTCCGCCGACACGCTTTCCGATGGCGTAAACCGGGAGCGCAACGAGCGCGGCGAGCAGCGGAACCGACACTAACGCTGCCACTTGAATATCGCTCGTCGTCGGCGAGCCGAGACCGATGATAAACGAGAGAATGGCCACAAACCAGTCAAAGAGCGTCCCGAACTGCGCAGCGAACGCCCCCTCTGGGAATCCGCTCCAGGGATCGAAGCC
>CAZFMU010000223.1:0-3073 GCA_964520165.1 uncultured Salinarchaeum sp.
TTTTTTCAAGCAGAAGACGGCATACGAGATCAGCCTCGGTCTCGTGGGCTCGGAGGTGTGTATAAGGGACCGGGCGTTCGGCATGCACCTGCTAAGGTGTTTTCCTCGGGAGTGGACCATCGCGGTGAGAGCGATCACCGACCCGGATCATACCCGTGTTCTCGCGGCGCGGCGACCACAATCGGCGTTTCGGTAGGCCCGTAGACATCCATCTGCTGGGCTTTCATCGACGTTGCCGTTCCAACGGACTCGACAAGTCCACGCTCAGCGAGTGCATTGAGGTGGTACTGAACGGTCTGAAGCGAGCGGTCGGTGGCGGCTGCGAGTTCGGAGATCGTCTGTGGATGCTCACACAGTCGAAGAAACACCGTCCGTCGGGTCGCCGAGTCGAACGCATTGAAGATCCGATCGACGGCTGGATCATCAAGGTAGAGCACTGGCTGTCCCGGGGTGTCGTTGGTCTGTACGTGTGAGACGAGATGCTGGGCCATAGCAATCGATCGGAGAGCCGTCGGGTTAACTCCGGGTGCCCCGTTTCAGACCATGTAACAGGTACATCACAGGGGATTTTTACTCGCGCCACGACACATATCAAAATGTGTCCCCTCCCGAGTCCGGCCTAACGGAGATCCAGCCGAACGTTTTGATGGTCGACGACGAGAAGGAGGTCGCCGACGCGTACGCGTTACGGCTGGAGGGCGTTACTGACGTGAGCGTCGCCTACGGCGGTACGGAGGCCCTTGAGACACTCAAGCAGCATGCGCCGCCGGATGTCGTGCTGCTCGATCGGCACATGCCTGGAACGTCCGGTGACACCGTGCTTGAGACCATCCGCGAGCGCGACCTTCGGACACGGGTCATCATGATCACCGCCGTCGATCCGGGCCTCGACATCGTTGATCTTCCCTTCGATGACTATCTCTGCAAGCCTGTCGAACGGAGCGATCTACGGGCGGCCATCGATCAGCAGTGTCAGATTCTGGCGTACGAACTGCTCGGCGAATACTTCGAGATCGCATCGAAACGAGCCGTGATCGCTGCCGAGGTTCCCGCCAGCGAGCGCGATAATGACGCCGAGTTCACTGCCCTCGGCGAACACGCTACGCGACTCAGGTCACGCCTTGAGCGTGTGCTCCCCGACGCCGAGGAGACGCTTGACGCATTTGCGTCGATCGATCGTCGGCGGTACTGAACTGTGACGGGGAAAAGCCCCGCGGGGCGCCATATCCGGGGAGGGACGACCAACGACGGGGGCAAACAGCGGGGACGAACAGAGGCGATCTCAGGCGCCCCGGCAGAGCGTATGTAAGCATACAACAAATACGATCGTGGTCGTTGCAACGATCGAAACAGCGCCCTCATTCGAACACAGGTGCTGCCCTGACAGACAGTCGCCGCCGAGTAACAGAGGCGGTGACAGACGCGCTCAGAACGGGAACAGCGAGTCGGCGTCTGCCGGGCGCTCAAGCAGTTCGATTTCGTGGTTGTCTCGATCTTTTGTGAACGCGTAGCGGTGATCGCACGAGGCGGGATCGCGGTAGTCGGGGGCCTCACGACGGTGAAGCCGGTCCCAGGCATCGGTCAGATCATCGACCCGAACACAGAGGTGGCCCCACGCATCACCGTGAGTGTACGTCCGTCCGTCGTAGTTATACGTGAGTTCGAGATCCATGGCCTCCGGCGGCGCCTCGGGGGGGCGCATGAAGTAGTTTGCGAACGTTTCGGCCTCCCAGCGACCGGCCGGCTCGTACTCGAATTTCCGAAGCCAGTATCCGAGTGCGGCGTCGGCGTCAGTCACCCGGAGCATCGTGTGATCAAGACTCCAGCGGGCGCCGTGGTCGCGCTCAACGAGTTCGATCTCGTGTCCGTCCGGATCCGTGACGAATGCGTACCCGGGATTTTCCGAGGGCGGGCGATAGTCGGTTACCCCCTCGTCCATCAACTCCGCGTACGCCGCCTCGACATCACTGACACGCACAGCAACGTGCCCCCAGGCGTCACCCATTTCGAGAGCGTCATCGTCGTGATTGCTCGTCAACTCAAGCATGGCGGCGTCCTCATGAGCGTCTGTCGGCCCGAGGTAGGCAATGGTGAAATCCGCGCCATCGTACCGCTCTTTGAGTTCGTACTCAAGGTGATCGCGGTACCACGACAGACTTGTCTCCAGGTCCGTCACCCGGAGCATCGTGTGATCAAGCAGTCCGGTCATGGTTGGGTTCGGTGGGCGCCCGACAAAAGCCTCCGGCCTCAGACTCAGGAGCCCTGAAGAATTGATGGGTCAAGGTCAATCGGCCGCGAGTCTCCCTTTCCGGCGGCGACCCCGCTGGTAATGATTGCCTGAAGGCCCTCCTCGACGCTCATGTCGATGTCGTAGACCCGGTCCCGCGAGACGTAGATCACGAAGCCACCCATGACCGGGTTCGGTCCCATCGGCAGGAAAAGACTCACCATTCCTTCCTCGGCATGTCCAACACTTTCCTCAAGGTGCTGTGGAGCCTCGGCGGTAACGAAAGCCATCGTATAGGAGCCCTCCGTCGGATACTCGACGAGTTTGACATCACGAAAGCTCTCCTCACCTCGAGCGATTGTCTCACTCATCTCCCGAAACCCGCCGTAGACCTGTCCGATACCGGGAATCGATTCCACGACTGAGTGAAAGACATTCGCCGCCCAGCCGCCGCGAGGTGCTGTCTCAATCGCCGCACCAAGAACCAGCACGAACGCGAGTGATCCGCCGAGCACCACCAAGACGGCCGCACCGCTGCCGATGTCGAGACCGGTCGCAATGACTCCTACGACGGGGGCAAGCAGACCGGACAGAAACCGTCCAGCGAACAACAAGATACCGAGCGTAACGAGCGCCGGGACCAGAAACACCACGCCGGTGACGAGGTAGCTCCTGAGTCGTCTGGCCGTCTGTGGACGCAGTGGGGCGTCAGTACTCATGAGGCGCATCTGGGGCGTCTGGCACAAAACTCCTTGTCCCGGACTGCAAAGTCAGGTACTCACCGCTAAAGCGCTGTCTCTTACCCACAACCTGAGTCGTTGTTGCGGTCAATATCCCCGGTCGAAA
>CAZFMU010000224.1:0-3061 GCA_964520165.1 uncultured Salinarchaeum sp.
AGGCACTGCTAGATTGAATTCCTCTATTTTCAGCACATCCCTATCCGCAGGATCCGGTATCGCCGATTCACGCTCTCGAACAGCAGTTCACTTCCCTCAAAGACTGCTCTTAGTTCAACCTCAATCTAGCGGTACTCCTCCGAGAGAATAGTCATGCGGTCATCGGTTTTGTGTTCTCGCGGCGCGACAGCCATCCAGCAGATAAGTTTCACCTCGTCCTCCTCAATTGGCGGGAGCGGGTCAGGCGCCTCAAATGGTTGGAGCCCGAGGTCATCAACCTTCTCGATCAGACGTTGAGAGGTCTCAATCGGGCCCAGCGACTCGTCCTCGTAGATCTCGCGAAGTTCCCGCTCGTATCGCCGTCCCCACGGCGCCTCAACGGCCTCAACAGTCTGTTGCAGTTCGTCCTGTGTAACGTCGTCCGGCGGATGCTCGCGGAGATGCTGTCCCACCTCACGAAACAGTTTGCGGATATCCGGCTGAACGTTGAGTGGGTCGGTCTGCTCTTGCCACTGCCGGAAGATGTCCGCTCGGGCGGTCTCCCAGGCGTCGTAGACCTGCTCGCGCATCTGGTCGGGCAACACCCGCTCGGTCTCCTCGGTACAGTCAATCCGCTGGAGGCAGGTGAGCGTGTCCTGAACGATGTCGTCTGTGTCGTCCATGTCCGCTGGGAGAAAGCGCATGAACACCTCCTCGCCAATCCGTGCACAGAAGAAGAACCCCGGATCGTCGCCGCGGAACCCCGAGCCAGCGGCCCACGGCAACCCCGTAATCTGGGACTCCCGTTCTTCAAGCCCTTTCCGTAGTTCCTGACGGTATTCCTCGCCGGAGTAGGCCGCCGCCTCGGTCCCACCCTGTTCGTAGAGGGTGCTGTCCTCCTCGTGGAGCGATTCGATGTCCTCGACCTTCTCGGCGAAGTTCTGGTTGAGCGTGTCCATATCCGGGATCACACCACCAGTAACGCCAATCGAGCGGGCAGCCTGCGTGAGCTTCTGGCGGACCCGGTGTTCGAGTTCGAGCAGGTCGTCCAGCCGATCCTCGGGGAAGAACGTGATCGGGTAGATGTCCGAATGCGGCGAGTTCACGCGGTCGATCCGGCCGTTGCGCTGGACGACACGCATCGGGTTCCACGGCAGGTCGTAGTTGATAACGGTCCGGGCCTCCTGGAGGTTGACGCCCTGTCCGAGCACGTCCGTTGCGATCAGGATGTCGAACTCATCGGTCGCCCCCGGCGGAGCGTCACCCGAGTTCGGTGCGAAGCCGTGGACGGCCTCCTCGCGGGTAACCTCGTCCTTCGATCCATCCCCGACAACCGCGGCGATCCGCCCCTCGTAACATGAGAGTACCTCGTCCTCGGCGACGACATCCGTGAGGTGCTCGTAGATCCAGTCGACGGTGTCCTCGTAGTAGGAGAACAACAGTACCTTGCGGTTGCGTCGGAAGGCCGCCTCCTCGTGTTCGGGGTTGGAACGGGCGTCGTCACGGGCGCGTTCGACGACATCGCGGAGGGTTTCTCGCAGGGCGGTGAGTTTCTCGTCGTCCGCTTGGCTGACCTCACGAGCTCCATCGCGCCAGCGTCTGAGGATCTCGATGTCGTTCTCAAGATGGGTTCGGAGGTCGCTTGGATCGCCCTCGACGGCCGCGAGGGAGATCTGGCCGTCGGCTGCCTCGTCGAACACCTCGTCCATAGCCGCGTCGCTGTCGGTCTCGACCCACTCGTCGATGGCCTCCGGTTGGGGGAAGTACCCCTCGTCCATCAGCCGAAGCGCGGCACGGTGTTGTTTGACCATCCGATCGAGCGTGTTGGCGAACGCGTGACTGGAGGACTCGAATCGCTTGAGCAGGCCAGTGCGGAGGAGGCCGACGAGTGACTCCTCGGAGGCGTCCGCCTCTCCTTCAAGGTAGTACGAGGGTCGGTACCGGGCAAGTTCAAGCTCGGCATCGTCGCGGTCGCCGGCGGCGAGGCCACGCTGCACATCGCCGAAGTAGGCGTCGCCGAAGGTTTCGGAAAACTCGTAATCGACGCGCTGGGGGTGTGGGTCGGGGAACGTGATCCGAATCCGGTCACCGTCGTCCGTCGGCATCATGTCGTTCTCGTAGTGGTTCTTGATGAACCGGCGAGTCCGACGGACGGTCGTCTCGTCAAGTACGTCGAAGAGCAGATCCGGACTGAGGTCGGCGGGATCCTCGGACTGGGCGTTTTTGAACCGCTGGCGAAGCGAACGGATGCCCTCGTTGGCGAAGGCGGCGTCGTTCTTGATGAAGTAGTTCAGGAGGTAGTACAGATCCCACAGCGAGTTGTTGACCGGCGTGGCGGTGAGCATGACCACGTCCTTGGGCGGGTCGCCGCGCAAGAGGGTGCGGAGCGCGTGAGACTGCTGGGTGCCAGGGTTGCGGAAGGCGTGAGCCTCGTCGATGACGACCAGCTGGTAGTCGTCAACGTCGAGATTCAAGACTGGACGATCCCCACCGAGCTGTTGGGCCATGCGAAGTTCGGCGTAGGAGACGGTCTCGAACTGGATGCCCCACTCGGCGGGCTTTTGCTCCCACATCCCATCCCGCAGGTATGCCGGAGCGACGACGAGTGCACGCTGGCGGTTCTCCTGGACGTACTGTCGGAGGAGCTCGCCGGCGATGTAGGTCTTGCCGAGACCGACCTCGTCGGCGATAATCACGCCGCCGTGCTGATTGAGGAATCGTTTCGCTCGGCGGACGGCGTCGTCTTGGAACTGCGTGAGGTTGATGCCGCCGTCCTCGTCGCGTTCGGCTTCGAGTTCGTCGCCGTAGCGCTCGTAGAGTACACGGAGATATATCAAGTACGGGCTGTAGGGTTCGAAGCGTTCCTCGTAGAGTCCGGCGAGGTCATAGGGTTCGCTGGCCTCCCATAGTTCTTCGAACCACTCGTGGACGCGGTCGGTGACGTGCGGGTCGTACGTGCCGAGGTTGAGTTCGAGGTTCGAGTTCAGGCCCGCGCCGGTAAAGTTCGACGATCCGGCGATGACGCCGTCGGCATCGGAGAACAGGTAGGCCTTCCCGTGGACGAACTTGTCCTCGTGGCGAC
>CAZFMU010000225.1:0-3058 GCA_964520165.1 uncultured Salinarchaeum sp.
GTGGGTCACCCCCTTGGGATTGCCTGTCGTGCCCGAGGTGTACATCAAAAACAGCATATCATCAGCCAACCGCGAAACCGGGGTAACAGTTGCTCCCGCGTGGGCATCAACGAGTTCACGATAGGGACGCTCGCCGCTGAACAGATCTCGAGAGGCCTCCTCTTTGAGTCGGTCAACGACTACGACCTCCGAGACATCATGATCGAGTTGTAACAGCGCATCGCCTACCCGCCGTTTCTGGGCGATGGCGTCGCCGCGCCGGTAGAACCCATCGGAGGTGATCAGGTACTCCGAGTTGGCGGCATCCATTCGGGTCGCTAGCGCGTTCGCTGAGAACCCCGCAAACACCACCGAGTGTGGCGCCCCTAAGCGGGCGCAGGCGAGCATGGCAATCGGCAACTCCGGGATCATGGGGAGGTAAATTGTGACGATGTCTCCCGCCTCAACACCGAGGTCACGGAGGCCGGCGGCAAGCGCTTCGACCTCCTCCTGGAGTTCGGCGTACGTGTACGATCGCGTCTCGCCGAGGTTACCGGCCCACTCAATGGCCGTCCGTCCAGATCCGGCGTGCCGGTCGACACAGTTGTATGAGGCATTGAGCTGTCCGCCGGCAAACCACCGATAAAACGGGGCCTTGGAGTCATCGAGCACGGTATCGTAGGGTTGCTCCCAGGTCAGCAGGTCTGCGGCGGCCTGCCAAGACTCGGGCCACGTGTCGTTGAACTCGTCGCGAAGCTCCGGGGTTCGCGCGGTCGCCTGTGTCTTGAACCACTCCGGGGGTGAGACACTCGCCGGCCGACGTCGGTCGTCGTCTCGGGGCACTCCCGGCTTCATTGGCTATGAGATAGACGCTACAGCTGGTAAAATAATTGTCCTCGTTGAAGACGGCTGGATTCGGCAGGTTGATTGTTCGCGTCCGACTCACTCCGGTGTGCAGATTGTCGGGTACGAGACGGCTATCCGCGAAACGGGGCCAGCACTGGTGCTTGCTGACGATGGTGAACTCACCCGTCAGTCGCTCGTCTCCGGGACGACGCTTTCCTATCGTCTCGGCGAGCGTCACTGTGCCGGACGGATTATCGCCGGCGAACACACCCGCTGTACGGCATCGGCCGTCCCATACTGCGATCACCACACCGACCGGTGGCCCTGTGCCCGCTGTCGGGGGCAGTGCAGTAAGCCACTGGCAAACTGCGAGAAGCCACACGCCCTGTACCTCGCTGCCTTCGCTCCCGACGTGATCAAGGTCGGGGTGACAAAGATCAGCCGGTTGCACGACCGACTGCGTGAACAGGGGGCCGATCGAGCGGCCTATCTTGAGCCGTTCGCCGACGGCCGGCTGGCCCGCCGCCGAGAGGCGACACTCGCCGAACGGCTGTCCGACCGGGTGCGTACCGCGACAAAACTCAGCGGGCTCCACCGGACGGTCGACGAGACGGTCTGGCGTCGGCACCTTGACCGGTTCGACCCGATCGACACCTATCGCTTCGACTACGGGCTGGATCTCGAACACGCACCGATCCCTGACACGCGAGCGGACGGTCGAGTTCGGGGAACCAAGGGTCGGGTGTTACTGTTGGCTGTTGGTGATACGACCTACGGCGTTGACCTCCGAGCACTCGTCGGCTACGAGGTGCAGTCGGATGTCGAGCGGGCCGCCGACCGACAGGCGAGTCTCGGGACCTTCTCGCAATCCGAGTGATCCAAACACGGAAGAGGATCGCCCCGAAGAAACCTGTGTGGACCGCGTCGAAGTTAGCACCGTCGTGTATCTGCCGCCCACGGAGATCTTCGAGTTCCTCGTCGATTTTCCCCGCTACGCTAGGTACTCGACATATCTTGAGCGGGTCAATCAACACGGCGATGGAGGGGCAGGCACAGAGTACGATCTTCAGTTTGCCTGGTGGCGCCTCTCTTATACGGTTCGCTCGCGGGTTACCGAGGTGGATGCTCCCGAGCGCATCGACTGGGAGGTGCTTGGGGCGCTCGCCGCATCGGGCTACTGGGAGGTCGAACCTGCCCCGGAAGAAGCGCCACCGGAGCGCGAGACAGCCAGTCGCGTTCGGTTCGTCGCTGCCTTCGACCCGGACTCACTGACCGCCGATCTGGTGGACATCCCCTCATTGGTGTCTGTCGACTGGGTTGTCGACCGCGTCAAGCCGCTCATCTACGAAGAGGTCCAGAACATCGTCGGCCGTGTCGTCACCGATCTCGAAGGCGAGTCCCGCGAGGTCACCCTCACAATCCACGAGAAACCGTCGTCGGTGTAGTCACATCAACGCCACGGCAGCGTGATCGTGTCGCGCCGGCCATCCAGAATACTGAACCGGTCGTCACGTCGCCGTTCGAGCCAGTATAACAGTCGGGCAGCCCACTGAAGCTTCTCGGCCTTAGCCGCATCGACCGTCGGGTCATCAAACGTCCACCCCGGAAAGACCAGTGTGGCAGCCCCAAAATGATCGGCAAGGAATGCGGCACGGTCGCCATCAGTGAATCCGCCAAAGTTCTGGACGAAATCCACCGGGGCCGCCTGTGTCGTGGGGAGGACCGTCCCCGTCGGAAACTCAGGAACCCACCGGTCGATTGCGGCGCGGTTATCGCCGTGGGCGTGAATGACGGTCGGGACGCCCGCATGGGCGAGCGACAGCGTTGCCTCCGGAGCGCCGTCAAGATCGGTGACAATCAGATCGGGGGGATGCCCGACTGCTGCCAGTCGATGGCCAGCCTCGGATGCCGCAATAATCGCATCGACCGTCTGATACGACGTGATATCCGTCTCAAGCGAGTCGGCTGCTCCGGCGATTGCCACCCGAACGCCATCGAGGGGCACCAGCGGGGCGGCCAGTGGATCGGCGTTGGCGACAAGTGTCGCTAGTCGGTCGCGGGTGTGTTCGTCGGCCGTCTGATCGAATCCAAATGCGTCGAGTACCGACTGGTAGGCCGGCACCCATTCGTCATACTCCATAGCTGTTGCTCACAGGCGTGAGTTCCGAGAGATTCGTGAACCGGAGTGGCGTGCGTGTACCCCTACCCGAAACGCCCCTCCGGTCTCCGGTAG
>CAZFMU010000226.1:0-3053 GCA_964520165.1 uncultured Salinarchaeum sp.
GCGTTGATCATTGCCGGCGATCACGGCGAGGAGTTCCAGGAACACGGCCACCTCGCGCACTACCCCAAGCTCTATGACGAGCTGATCCACGTGCCGCTGATTGTCGATGTACCCGGCCAGCCGGCTCGACAGATTGAGCAGCAGGTCGGGCTCGATGCGATCCCGCCAACGGTCGTTGACCTTCTGGATGTCTCGCCCCCTGCAACGTGGGAGGGTGAATCGCTCGCCCCGAGTGTCAGGGCCGGGACACCACCGGCGTCCGACCCGGTGGTTTCGATCACTGTCCGCGGCGAAGAGGTCACGACGCAGCCGATCCCCCGCTCGCTCGCGGATGGCGACCTCCTCGTAAGCGTCCGTGAGGGAGACTGGACTTATATCGAGCACTGTGGTGACGATCACGTTGAACTGTACCACCGACCGACCGATCCCGAACAGACGACCAATCGCGCGGAGGATCCAACGGCAGACGAACAGGCGATTGTCGACCGCTGCCACGAGATTGTGGTTGCTCACGCCGATCGACTCGGGGCATCGGACGCCTCCGGGGTAACGGACGACGACATCGAAGCCCGTCTGGCGGCACTCGGATACCGATAGATGCTCCGCGACCTCCTCCGACAGCTCTACGCCGGCCCAGCCAAGGTTCAGCTTAGACGGTTTGTCACTGTCGGAATCTTGGCCGCCGCCATTCAGATGATTCTCCTATGGGGATTCGTGGATGTCGCCGGACGCAACTACCTCCTTGGGGCCATCGTTGCGATCGAAGCGACGATTGTGCTCCAGTATGCCTTAAACAACCGCTGGACGTTTCAGCACTGCCAGAACACCGGGATAACCGAGTACGTCACAGGACTGCTCAAGACCAACGTCGTCCGGGGAACGGCCATCCCAATACAGCTCTCGGTGTTGTTCGTTCTTGTAGAGTGGCGGACGATCTCGTACCTGGTGGCGAACGCCATCGCCATCGTGATCAGCGGCGTCTACCGGTACGTTCTTGATGCCCGCTGGACGTGGAGCGAGTGAGTTGCACACTGTGCAGGCGATCACGCCGTTTACATGAGACTGTGCACAATCGTTCCTAAGTGATACGTCGTAACGCGGACGCGTCGATCGGTCGCCTGACGCTCCCGTCGTGCCCCCCAGAACCATGTCCCTCCGGAGAATTCTGCTATTCACCACGATAGTCGCGCTGATCGGCGTAGGCGCCGGTACAACGACCGCCGCCGCCGAGCCGAATCTCAGTATCGATATCGAGTCGGTCGACCCCGAAGAACCGACAACAGACAACGATATCAGAATTGACGTTGAGTTGTCCAACCTCGAGGCGAGTTCCGGACCGGTTGAGGTCACATCGGCATACCTTCGCGAGGACGGAACGGCCGAGACGCACAGTCGGGTCGGGACCGTCGGCGATATCGCTCCGGGGGGCTCGATCACGCTTCCGATGACCGCTGCCTTTGACGATGCCGGTGACAAGCGACTTACCCTCCACGTGATTGCTGTCAGTGCGGACGGTACGACCGAATCCTACGAGCACCCGATCTTGATCGATGTCTCCGAATCGCGCGTCGCCGCCGACCTCACGACCGCCACTGCGGACGGCCTTGGATCGGTCGACGTGACACTTACCAACGTCGGTAACCGGGAACTCGAAAACCCCGAGATCGCCGCCATGGCCGGCGAACAGGCCGTCGAACGGCGATCGCTCACAGACATCGGAGTCGGCGCCAATCGATCGGCCGTATTTGATCTTGGTAACGTGACCCGCGAGGTCGTTACCTTCGAGACGACGTACACGATCGATGGAGCAACACACCACACGACGGAGACGGTTGATCTCGACGATCAACTGCAGGTGCCCGGCCAGATCCGGCTGACGGGGATCGAACAGACACCGACCGGAACGGGACTACGTCTTGAGGGTGACGCTGCAAACATCGGGGGGACCGATGTCGAGTCGGTCCTCGTCTCAGTTCCGGAGACGGATGATATACGTCCGCAGCCGCCGTCAGCGACGTATTTCGTCGGTGAGGTTGAGGCCAGCGAGTTCGCTACCTTCGAGCTGACCGCTAGCGCCACACAAAACACGTCGACCGTGCCCGTCACCATCACGTACGTCGTCGATAATGTCCAGCGTACCACGCAACAGCGACTGAGTATCACCCCACCGGCTGCCGTCGAGTCGGCCGATGAAAGCTCCGGCGGCGGACTCCCGCTTCTTCCGCTGCTCGTTGGAGTGCTCATCGTCGGAGCGGCGGGATATTACTGGCGTCGACGATGACCGTCATCGAACTTGAAAGTGTGACCAAGCGCTATGAGAGCGGCCAGGAGACGATCAAGGCCCTCCAGTCGGTGGACTTCACGGCTACCAGGGGCGAAATGGTCACTGTGATCGGGCCCTCGGGCTCCGGCAAAAGCACGATGCTCAATCTGATCGGACTGCTCGATACCCCCTCGGAGGGGACGGTGCGGGTGGACGGCCACGATGTGACCGACTTCAGCGAGGACGAACTCACCGAGGAGCGGCGCTCCGAGATTGGCTTCGTTTTCCAGGATTTCCATCTCCTTCCCATGTTGACGGCGATTGAGAACGTCGAACTGCCGTCAATGTGGGATCCGGATGTCGACCGTCATGAACGGGCAATCCAACTGCTTGAGCGGGTCGGACTCGGCGATCGACTCACGCACACCCCAGAACAACTCTCCGGTGGGCAGCGCCAGCGCGTGGCGATTGCGCGAGCACTCGTCAATCACCCTGACATCGTTCTCGCTGACGAACCGACGGGGAATCTCGATCGGGATACCGGTCAGACCATTCTCGAAGAACTGACACGGCTGAAGGAGACGGAAAACATCGCTATCGTCGCTGTGACCCACGACGAACAACTGATGGATTACGCAGACCGTGTCGTCCAACTGGTTGACGGTCGGATTCAATGAGCCGGATTGCCCCGTTTCTTCGGCGGACGCCAAGCGTGCTGATGGCCTGGCGGAACCTCGGACGGAACCGGATTCGCACCGCGTTGGCCACACTCGGAATCGTTATCGGGGTG
>CAZFMU010000227.1:0-3037 GCA_964520165.1 uncultured Salinarchaeum sp.
TCGTCAAAGGGGCACGGGCCCGTGGCGCGTCCTTGAGCGAGTTCTGGTCGAACCGCCGACTGTACGCTCGTATCATGGGCGTGACGCTGTTGTCGGCGATCGACCGCTCAGAGCGGCTGGTGAAATCGATGGAGGCGCGTGGCTACGACGGCAACCTGGGTGTCTACGGGGCCGTCCCGCGACCACCGGCGCGTGAGTGGATCGTCCTCGGTGGTGTTTACGCCGCCGTGGGCACCTACTGGCTCTTCCGACGCGGAGTGATCGGCCTATGAGTGACGATCCGCTGATCGATCTTCACTGTGGCGCCCACACCTATCCCGACGGGACCGTCGGTGTCCACGCGGTTGACTTCACGGTCTACCCGGACGAGATCGTCACCGTCATCGGCGGCAATGGGGCCGGTAAGTCTACCCTCCTCGAACATCTCAACGCGACACTTGTCCCCGACGACGGCCACCTCACGATCAACGGCCGGACGATCGACGCCGACTCGAAGCAGTATGCCCGACAGGAGGTCGGCTTTGTGTTCCAGGACCCAGATACCCAGCTGGTCGCCCCGACTGTCCTTGATGACGTCATGTTCGGACTCCGCAACCACGGGGTTGGCCCCGAGAAAGCGCGTGCCCGCGCTCGCGAGGCCCTGGATCGGCTCGACGCGCGTCATCTTGAGGATCGGATTCCCCATCACCTCAGTGGCGGCGAGAAGCGCCTCGTCGGACTCGCGGGCGTCCTCGTGCTTGAGCCGAGTGTGATCGTCCTTGATGAACCCCTTGCGGGACTTGACCCTCAGCGGGCGACGCTGCTCAAAGATCGCATCCGACAGGTCCACGCCGAGGGCATCTCGATCGTGCTCTCGACACACGATCTCGACTTCGCCGCCGAGCTGGCCGATCGGGTCTGTGTCATGGACGACGGCAACGTCGTCGCCGACGGTCCGCCACGCGAGGTGCTCTACGATGATGCGCTTCTCGACCGGGCGAATCTCGCACCGCCGACGGTGGTCCGCATCGCCCGAAAGGTCGGCGTTGCCGACACCACGCGTCCGGTCACCGAGTCCGAACTCGTTGATGCGCTCGGTGACGGCCCGCTTGAGCGACCCCGTACCTGAGCGCTCGCCCAGCCCCCTTCGGGATCGAGATAGCGGTCAGTCTGTGGTCCGAACCCACCCGTTTTTGCTTCTCCGTATCGTTGGTCCCGCCAATGAGTCCCGACCTCAGTCTGGAGACGTCGGCTGACGCCGATGTCCCCCCAGAGGCGTCCGATGGCGTCTGGCTCTCCTGTATCGGCTGTGGTGAGACCTACGCCCCCTTCGAGGACGTGATGTATCGGTGTCCCGAGTGTGACTCCCTATTAGAGGTCCGATACGCGGAGCATCCCACATTCGAGGACTTCTCCGGACGTGGCGTCTGGCGCTACGAGGAGGCGCTCCCGACCGACAAGCTGGTCTCGATTGACGAGGGTGACACGCCACTGTATCCGACGCCCGAACTCGCATCGGAGGTGGGTGTGGCCGATCTCCACGTGAAACACGAGGGGATGAACGGCACCGGTTCGTTCAAGGACCGTGGCATGACCGTCGGTGTCGGCGTCGCCAACCGCCTCGGTGTCGACCGGCTGGCGGTCGCCTCGACGGGGAATACCTCCGCTGCGCTGGCCGCCTACGGCGCCCGCGCCAATATGGAGACGCTTGTTTTGTTGCCCGCTGGGAAGGTCGCCGCCGGGAAGATCGCCCAGGCGAGTCTCCACGGCGCGCGCATCCTCGAAGTCGATGGCAACTTCGATGTCTGTCTCGACATTGTCCAGGAACTCGGCCGCCGCGGCGAGGCCTACCTGCTTAACTCGCTCAACGCCTTCCGCCTTGAGGGTCAGAAAACCATCGGCTTTGAGATCCTTGAGGAACACTACGAGCAGACCGGCTCGTACCCCGATCGGATCATTCTCCCGGTCGGCAACGCCGGTAACACCTCCGCGATCTACAAGGGCTTTCGTGAGCTCGTTGATGCGGGCGCGCTTGCCCCCGAAGACGTCCCGGCGCTCACGGGCGTCCAGGCCGCCGGCGCGGCGCCGATGGCCGAGGCCATCGAACACGGCTGGTCCGATATCCAGCGCTGGGAGGAGGTCGAAACCATCGCCACCGCGATCCGGATCGGCAACCCGGTCAACGCTCCGAAGGCCCTGCCCGGCATCCGCGAGACCGGTGGCACCGCTGTGGCTGTCCCTGACGAGGAGATCACCCAGGCCCAGCGCGATCTTGCGGAGGCCGGCATCGGCGTTGAACCCGCGAGTGCAACCACGCTGGCGGGTCTGCGTCGACTCCGTGCGGACGGTGTTGTCACCCCCGATGAGGAGGTTGTCTGTCTCACCACCGGCCACCTCCTCAAGGACCCCGAGGCGGCGGCCGCCGCCGGCAGTGATCCTGAACCGGTCCCCGGCACGGTTGACGGCGTCCTTGAGCACCTCGAGTAGCGTCTGTCGGACGTCAGACAACCGCCACCAACGGTTAAGTTATCGCGTCCCCTTCGACTTATCGATGGGGAACAAGAACAAGACGGTCTCCTTCCGGATCAACCAGGAGACATTCGAGGAGCTCCGAGAGATCGCTGAGCGCCGGGATCTCTCGCTGTCGGCGATGTTCCGTGACTACGTCGATGCTGTCGTTGCCAACGACGGTCAAGTTGAGGTCGTCCCCGAGCATCAACTCGCCGATGGCGATCAGGAGTTTCCCCCAACCGTCGAGGTTTCGACGAGCTTTGTTCGCGAACACGAGCGCCTCGAACTGGAGGCCGAACACCTCCGCGAGCAACTTGAGGAGTACAAACGGTACGTCCAGACGCTGCGTGACCGTCTTGAGGACGACGACGGCGAAGATGTCGTCCAGCTAGAGGAACTCGATGGGGCCGACGCCCCCGAGTACGACCCGCTTGAGCGGTGAGCCGGCGTTATCTTCCGGCCTACCCGGTCAGATCGTCACGTGCGTTCGCCGCCCGCCGTTGCTCCTCGGGCGCCCCCTCAACGGTCGCAAGCGCCTCAACTGCGT
>CAZFMU010000228.1:0-3018 GCA_964520165.1 uncultured Salinarchaeum sp.
CCCGAACGACGGTCAACTTCGCGAAGGCGACGTTCAACGCGCTCCGCAACGCTTCTCAGTCACGCACTCCGCCGCGGCTCCGCGACCAACAGCGAGCGGACGAGCAGGACTTTGAGGAGGTGTCCGAGTGATGCAAGCGGTTGTTCAACTCCGCGGCGAGATTGATATGAGCCAGGAGGTCCGTGACACCCTGGAGATGCTCAATCTCCACAAACAGAACCACTGTACGTTCGTCCCTGAGACCGACTCCTACCAGGGGATGATCACCAAGGTCCACGACCACGTGGCCTATGGTACACCCAGTGCTGACACCGTCGCGATGTTGCTTCGCCGCCGTGGTGACCCCGCGGAGGGTGAGGCGGAGATCAACGACGACTGGGTACACGAACACACTGACTACGCCGATGTCGCTGATCTCGCCGACGCACTGGTTGCCGAGGAGACGACGCTCCAGGACGCCGGATTATCGCCTGCGTTGCGGCTGCACCCGCCTCGCGGTGGCCATGACGGGATCAAGCACCCTGTCGCTGAGGGTGGCCAGATCGGCCGACATCCGACGGACGCGATTGACGAACTCCTTGAGGCGATGCGATAAGCATGACAAGCAAGAAAAAACGCCAGCGCGGTTCACGAACGCACGGTGGCGGGACACACAAGAACCGCCGTGGTGCCGGTCACCGGGGTGGCCGTGGTCGCGCTGGCCGCGACAAGCACGAACAGCTGAACTACGAACCGCTCGGGAAGCATGGCTTTACCCGCCCGGACGCCGTCACCGACGAGGTCCTAACCGTTGGTGTACAATCGCTTGATGAGGATGCGTCACTGCTGGCGGCTGAGGGGATCGCCGAGGAGACCGACGGCGGCTACCGGATCGACGCCCGGGAAGTGGTCGACGGTGGCTTTGACGCGGATGTTGTCAAGGTACTCGGTACCGGTCAGGTTCGTGGAACGCTGACCGTTGTGGCCGACGCGTTCTCGGCGAGCGCCCGCAAACTGATCGAAGAGGCCGGCGGCGAGGCCGTCCTTAGTGATCGGGCCGAGCGCGCAGAATCGGAAAACGTATCCGACGGATCCGAGCAGGAGTAACCAATGGGATGGAAGGAGGCTGCTGAACCGGTTCTCTCGCGGATTCCCGTCGTCCGCCAGCCCCAGGGACACGTCCCCTTCAAGCGGAAGCTGGCGTGGACGATCGGGGTGTTGGTATTGTATTTCTTCCTGACGAACGTGACCCTCTGGGGCCTTGCTGGGGGCGAGGACCTGTTCGGTCAGTTCCGTACGGTGCTGGCCGGTGCACAGGGATCGCTGCTCCAGGTCGGGATCGGTCCGATCGTCACGGGGAGTATCGTGATGCAGCTGCTTGGGGGAGCGAATCTCCTTGGACTCGATACCAACGACCCCCGGGACCAGGTGCTCTATCAGGGCCTCCAGAAGACGCTCGTCATCATCGTCACGCTGATGACCGCGATCCCGATGGTCTACGCGGGCTTTCTCCAGGCCGGTCCGATTGAGGCACTTGGCCTGGGGCAGTCGACCGTCCAGCTCCTATTGGTCGCCCAGGTGTTCGTTGGCGGCATCCTGATCCTCTACATGGACGAAATCGTCTCGAAGTGGGGGATCGGAAGCGGGGTTGGACTGTTCATCATCGCCGGTGTCAGCCAGCGGCTGTTCGGCGGGTTCTTCAGCTTCGGCGAGAGCGGCTTTTTCGCCTCCTGGTTCCGCATCCTGACCGGGCAGACCGAGATCGGATCGATTGTCGGCGGCGCGGGACTTGCGGACCTCTTTATCGGTCCCGGACAGTTGCTTGCGCTTATTACGACCATCCTGATCTTCGTGACGGTCGTCTACGCCGAGTCCGTCCGTGTCGAGATTCCGCTGAGCCACGCCCGCGTGAAGGGGGCTCGTGGCCGGTTCCCGGTCAAACTCATCTATGCGAGCGTCCTGCCGATGATTCTTGTCCGGGCGCTACAGGCAAATATCCAGTTCTTCGGACAGATCCTGAATCGCCTGTCCTCTGAGACCCATATCGTGTTGTTCGGGCAATCGATGCGCTGGCTGGGTAACTATGATGGCGACGGTCAGGTGATTGGCGGGCTGTTTTATTATCTCAAGCCTGTATACAGTCCAAGTGCGTGGCTCAATCCCCCGGCCGATATCGCCATGTGGCAGGTGATGACCCGCATCTCGATCGACATGACGTTCATGATCGTCGGGGGTGCCATCTTCGCGGTCTTCTGGGTCGAAACGACCAACATGGGGCCGGAGGCCACTGCAAAACAGATCCAGCGCTCTGGTATGCAGATCCCCGGATTCCGCCAGGAGGTTGGCGTCGTCGAGCAGGTCATGGGCCGGTACATTCCCCAGGTGACGATTCTCGGTGGTGCCCTCGTCGGTCTGTTGGCCGTCATCGCGAACATGCTGGGGACCATCGGGAACGTTTCTGGTGAGGGCCTGCTCCTGACGGTCTCGATCACCTACAAGATCTACGAGGAAATCGCCGAGGAGCAGCTCATGGAGATGCACCCGATGATGCGTCGGATGTTCGGCTCCGAGTAGCCAATCCTCGCCGGGGTGTTCCGGCGAAACTGTTATTTATATTTCGTTAATATTCGAACATGGGTTCCTCCCATGGCATCCCGTAACGACCCGTTCGCGGAAATCGAGCGCATGTTCGACCGTATGAGCCGCCAGTTCGAGGAGGCGTCACGGATGTGGGATTCCGACGGTCTCGTCGGCCGCCTTCCGTCGGGTTCCGGATCAATGGCCGTTGACATTATCGACGAGGACGATACCTTCGAGATGACCGTCGACCTTCCGGGGTTCGAGCGGGAGGATGTCGATATCCGCGTGACCGACAGCACGCTCCACATTGAGGCTGATCGTGAGCAGGCTCACGAGGAAAGCGAGAAGGACTACATCCGGAGCGAACGCCACCATGCGGCGGTCAAACGCATGGTTCAACTTCCGGATGAAATCGACCAGGACGGTGTCGAAGCCCACATGAAAAACGGCGTCCTCTCG
>CAZFMU010000229.1:0-3013 GCA_964520165.1 uncultured Salinarchaeum sp.
ATCATCGGCGACGGGCCGAAAC
The DNA here is from genome assembly GCA_964520165.1 of uncultured Salinarchaeum sp. Classification (GTDB taxonomy): domain Archaea; phylum Halobacteriota; class Halobacteria; order Halobacteriales; family Salinarchaeaceae; genus CAZFMU01. Next base: position 23 of record CAZFMU010000229.1, read on the forward strand.
GCCAGCAGTACCGCAAGCAGGCGGCGGACCTCCAACTCGCCGATCGCATTCGCTTTCTCGGCGAGCGCTCGTACGCCGAGCGGATCGCCCTCTACCGCGACGCTCATGTCTTCGTCCAGACGGCTACCCATGCCCCGTTCGCCCACGAGTTGCTCCTTGCGATGGCCTGTGGGTGTGTCGGGATCGCCGAGTACTACCCTGATTCGAGTGCACACGAGCTGCTGGTCGGGGTTGCCCGTGGCTTCCGAACTACCTCACCGGAAGAACTCGCGGCAACAATCGAGTCGGCGAGTGAACTTGAGCACCGCGACATCGACGAGAGCTTCGCGTCGTTCGATACCAATCGGGTCCTTCCGCATTACCTCGATACCTACCGCGATGTGATCGGGTAATTCTCAGGACGTATCCTCGGAGCGACGCGCGGCGGCTGCGGCTTCGACCGTTCGCACCGCGGCGACGTTTTCCTGAGCGTCATGTACCCGAATAAGGTCTGCCCCGCGGTCGGCTGCAATGGTCGTTGCCGCAATCGTCGGGGCCAGCCGCTCGTCGGCCCCGTACCCCGCCAGTCCGAACATCGACTTGTGTGAGTGGCCGATCATGATCGGACATCCAAGCGCCTGCAGTTCACCGAGTCGCTCAAGAAGTTCAAAGCTCTCAGCGGGCGTTTTGCCGAATCCGACTCCCGGGTCAACGAGAATCTGTTCGTCGTCAAGCCCGGCTCGCCTGGCCAGCGCGACGCGATCGCGGAGGTCTTCGATGACATCCCGCACCACGTCGTCGTACTCGACGTCTGTGTCGGGATCAACGGGCGTTTCAATGCTGTGCATCACGACCAGTGGAGCGTCGTACTCAGCAGCAACAAAGCGAAGTTCGGGATCCTCAAGCCCCGAAACGTCGTTGATGATGTCCGCGCCGGCCTCAAGAGCGGCCTCTGCGACGGTTGATTTGCGGGTGTCGACTGAGACCATGGCGTCGAGGTCGGCGATCGCTTCGATGACGGGCGTGATCCGTTCAATCTCCTCGTCGACCGTCACGGGATCCGCCCCAGGACGGGTGGACTCTCCTCCGACGTCAAGCACGTCAACACCCGCCTTGATCATCTGCTCGGCCCGCTCACGAGCGGCCTCAACGCGGTTGTACTCCCCGCCGTCGTGAAAGCTGTCGGGCGTGATGTTGAGGATGCCCATTATAGCCGTGCCATCGAGCCACGGATACCGGCGATCCGTCTCATCGTCGGTTGTTTCGGGCATCGCCGCCGACACCGAGATCGGTCGTCGGTCGCGCTGAGCAGGATACTCAAGATCGACCTGCTCGGCGATTTCCGCGGCAATCGTCGCGAGCCCTTCCGGTTCGGCGGTCAGGGCCTCACAGAGCCCGGCGAACGCCTCGGTGGTTCCCATCATCAACACCCGCCGCCGTTCACCGTCGTGATCGATGCCAGAGATTGCACACTCGCCGCCCTCACGCACCAGGAGGTTCTCGATCCGGTTCGCCTGGTGTTTGGTCAGACGTGTCTCGATGACGTGATGATCGGCCGCCGGTGCCAGTTCTGACTGGCGGTCTGTTGGCACGCCAGCGGCGTCGAGATACCGAACGGCGTCGCCGACCCCGTTGATCTGTTTGGGTGTCTGGGTTCGTGACCACCGCGCACGGGCCTCGCGGACGGTGAACAACGACCCGGTCACGAGCACACAGTCTGCCGGCTCGGCGGCCGCAATGGCGGCGGCAACGGCGTCTTCGACCGGTTCAACGATCGAGATGGCCTCCGGGTCGGTGCCGGCATCCGCGAAGACTCGGGCGAGCACCTCGGGGTGGGTCGCCCGGTCAAGCGGTGGTTGACACGCGATTAGTCGGTCCGGATCGGGCAACGCGGCGGCCATTTCCGACTGCCGCTTGTCGTGCATGATCCCGGCCACGATGTGTAGATCGTCGTACTCGAACTCCTCGAGTGTCTCGGCGAGTCGCCGGCACGCCCCGGCATTGTGTGCACCGTCGAGGATCACCGTCGGCGCGGTATCCATCACCTCACACCGCCCTGGCCAGTGGGCCTGTCGCAGTCCCCGTTCGAACGATACCGGGTCAGCCGTAAGACCGAGTGCGTCATGCACGTGCCGAGCGAGCGCAACGGCAATCCCGGCGTTTTCGGCCTGGTGGGCGCCGATGAGCGGAATGTTGGTCTCGACGGTCCAGTCCGCCCCGCGCACCTCCACGGCTGCCTCCGCGTGGTCAACCTTGCCGCCGTACACCGTCTGGACGTCTCGATCGGTCTCCGGCCCGACGGTCAGTACCTCGCCAGCGAAGTCGGCGATGGCCGACAGTGCATCGTCGCGGGCGGCGGTCACGATCGGCCGGTCGGCCGGCGCGACGTGGGCCTTATCGCGGGCGATCTCTTCGACTGTATCGCCGAGTACGCCGGCGTGTTCCATCGTCACGCTTGTCACGGCGCTGGCGACCGGGTCAACGACGCTTGTTGCGTCCTTGCTGCCACCGATGCCCACCTCAAGGATGGCCACGTCGACATCCTCGCGGGCGAAGTGCCACAGCGCCAGGGCCGTCACTGTCTCGAAGAACGTTGGGGCGATCCCCTCGGCCGCCTTGGTGGTGATGTACTCACGCGTCGCCGCGACGAACCGGGCGACCTCCGCCTCGGGAATCAGTCGACCGTCCACTTGGATCCGATCACGAAACTGTTCGATCTGTGGTGAGGTATACAGTCCGACCGAAATCCCCGCCTCACGGAGTACCCGCTCGGTCATCCGGGCCGTTGATCCCTTGCCGTTTGACCCGGCAACCTGCACACACGGGACCCCCGTGTGCGGATCCCCAAGATGAGCCAGCAACTCCCCGACCGACTCCGTGCCGGGGCGTGGCCCGAACCGCTGGAGGTCGAACAAGAAATTCGTCGCCTCGTGATACTCCATACCGTTCGGTTTCGATCCCCCGGTTTGACTGTGTCGGAGGCGGGAGAGTTCACCGGCGTTAGCTAACCGG
>CAZFMU010000230.1:0-3009 GCA_964520165.1 uncultured Salinarchaeum sp.
TCCCGGATACAACAGTGTCTCGCCCCGACGGGCCGTATTACCGATCCCAAGGTTAGCCCCCGTTGTCTTCTCGCTGGGAGTTTTGGTGTCTCAATTCGTACCTTGGACAACGTGCAGCTCCCACTGGTCATCAGTCCCGATCGCACGCACCGTCTAGACGGTTTCAACACCGTTGGGCGTCTGATCTGGTTAGCGGATCGGGCGATTCATGCTCCCCTCACTCGCCCCATCGGGTCGCTCCTTGGAGGGTGGGAGCTTCTCGCCCAGTCTGCTAACGATTCAATGCTTCGAATACCCTGCCGGAGCCACGAGCGTGACAACAGTCCCGGTTGTGGCCTTCCCCCTGTCCAAAGAGCGAGGCGTTCGCCTCAGATCCAAAGGTAAATCCGTAACGCCACTAACATCTGGATAGTTGGGTTGGGACCCATGACAGATCTGTCAAATAAAGAGCAAGCGGTTGAAATACTACAGGACCTCGGATTGAAAGAGTACGAGGCGCGATCGTTCGTCGCCCTCTCACGCCGACAGCAGGGGACGGCAAAAGATATAAGTGAATCATCATCCGTCCCGCGGACGCGGGTCTACGACGCCGTACGCGTTCTCGAAGCCCAGGGCCTCGTCGAAACACAGCAGTCGAATCCAAAGCAGTTTCGCGCTGTCTCCCCTGATGAGGCTGTAGATATCCTCAGACAGCAGTACAAGGAGAAAATCGAGGCCTTCGCTGAGGCGCTCAGCGGTATCGATCCGGTGACTGACGATGCGTCACAGTCTCTGAATTATGATGTCTGGACGCTTTCAAGCGGGACCGCGATTGCGAGTCGCACGCAGCAACTCATCAAGGACGCCGAATCCGAGCTCATCCTTGTCGTCGGCCATCCATCGGTCTTTACGGATGGTCTCGCCGACCGACTCCAGCAGGCGACTACCGAGGGGACCCAGGTCGTCATCGGTACCGTCTCTGAGGAACTGGCTGAGGAGATCGCCACAAGTGTCTCTGATGTCGAAGTGTTTGTCTCCGGCCTTGACTGGCTGGCACATCCTCCAACAGAGGATGATGACACGGAGATCAGTCGACTCCTGCTTGTCGACGGCGAGGCTTTTCTCGTGAGTACGTTCCTCCCGGACGCGGCTGGGGGTCGAAACGACGAAAAAGCCGTCTTTGGCCGTGGCTTCGACAACGGCTTTGTCGCTATTGCGCGACGGATCTTCTCAACGGGGCTGTTACAGCAGTTTTCCCCTGAGACTACGGCGTCCGAACAGGACTGATCGCTGGTGCAATCACCAATCAATCGCCACTTCTAGCGGTAGCTACTGCTCTGCGATCGCCTCCGCGGCGAGTTGTGCCTCGAAGACACGGGCTCCACAGCCCTCACATGTCGCGGCAAGCACGTCGATCGACCGGCAGCACGACTCAACGGTCTCTTCACCGAGCGTCACGGCGCCACCGCATGATGGACACCAGTCAAGCCAGAGCCGGAGCGCTCCGAGCACCTCCGTCCGCGCCTCGAATCCCAGGTGCTGCCACCCGGAGTGCCGGTCGCGCAGTTCTGCGTCGGCGGCGACATCCGCCAGATATGCCGCCTGTGACTCCCATTGTCCAACGTGTACCTCATCGACGTAGGCGTCGTACGCGTCGCCGTGTGCCTCGATCTGCACCCGTTCGGGATCGATGTCCAGGCTGTCGAAAAGGGCACTCGGCTCGCTGTCCTCAAGTACCTCGCGCTGGTGCTCAATCTGTTGTTCCCAGGCCGAACGAAACGACGCGGTGAGACAGAGATCCTGTCCGTCGTGACACGGCTCAACCGCGTCAACGCTGATGAGAAATGTCTCGACGTCGGTATCATCAACGATCGTCGGCGGCTCCGGCTCGTCGTACTTGTCGAAGGCCCTGAGCACAGGCTCCGGGAAGTACCGCTTCGTCAGGGTCGGTGTTCCTGGAATCAGATAGCCCCGGAAGTAGATTGCGGCGAATCCAACGAGTAAGACAGCGGCAGCTATCGGCAGCGACACGGCAGCGACAACAGCAGCGAGCAGTGCTGTGATGATCGCGTTGGCAATCGTGCAGGGCACACACCGGTTCTCTCCTGTGTACTCCGGACGACGAATCCAGCTACGGTAACGTGACATGCGTCGCCCGACGCCAGGTCCCGTGTGGGTTTATATAAACGCCGGTTACCGGCGTTATTGCCCCACAGACGGTCAGGTGGTTCAAGCGGGGTGACAGTCCGTTCTATGGTGGCATCTCCTGGGAGTCCTCAAGTCGCTTCACGACAGTTGCGAATGCGACGGTGTCCTGCACGTCTTCGACCTCGATAAGCACATGCTCGCCAACGCGAGTGTCCGGCACGATGATCACGAACCCGTGTTCGACGCGGGCGATTCCGTCGCCTTGGCTCCCGAGTCCCTCGATCTCAACGCGTCGCTGTTCCCCGGCCGTTACTGGCGGCTCGCGGTGCTGCGTCGTGCTGGCCGGTTCGTGTGGTGATCGCTGTTGGTTCTCCTTGAGAATCGCAATTCGATACGTCTCTCCTTCTCTGAGTGCCCCCGTCTCGATCTCCTGTGATGGGATCGTAATCTGATAGTGACCATCGTGGTGTTCGATCTGAGCTGAAAACAAGCACCGGAGGTCGGTTGGCACATCCATGAGGGTCGCCCCACATTCGACGTGCCCTTGCGCTGGTTTGGTTATAGGCTGCCTACCGTTTTAGCGTTGATCGTCGCCAGTACTCATAGCCGGCTGAGAGGAGCATTGCGAGCAGAAATCCCCCGGCAACCACCCCTGGAGCGACCGACGCCAGTGGCGGCACGTTGACGGTCGCGAGTGTCACACTGACCAGCCCAATGAGACCGAGCCCTCGGTAGTAGGTCAGCCACGGCGACGGCGATCTGCCATCCATGTAGGCGCTGACCCGGCGCATCGACGGCCGAAGGGTTATCGTCTTGTCCTCGGTGTCGTAGTCGATGACTCCGGCGTCGTCAAGCTTCGGGAGATGGGTCTGATGCAAGGAG
>CAZFMU010000231.1:0-2995 GCA_964520165.1 uncultured Salinarchaeum sp.
CTACGGGAGCGGGTCTTAAGCCCGCCGCCTTTGACCTGGCTCGGCTACCCTCGCTCAGAACCACAGTACGTCTCTCTGTGGCAAGTGGATTACGAAACTTTCGAGCCAACAGCCTTGCCACTCGCAAGGAAAAGCCGACAATTGGCATCACGAACCGGTCCGACGCCGGCATTTATATTCCAGCTGTTCGAACTGATCTATTGCGATGTACGACCGCCTGCTATTCCCGACAGACGGTGCCGACGGGCTCGACACGGCGATTGACCATGCGATTGATGCCGCCGAACGCTATGATGCCACGTTACACATCTTGCACGTCGTTGATGAGGGGATTTACAACGCCTATCCCGGCGACGAGTACGTTCACGAGTCCGAGGGGGCCGAGCAGTCTCTGCGTGAGGAGGGTGAAGCGGCCGTCGCCGCTGTGGCCGATGAGGCAACCGCTGCAGGCGTCGCGACTGAAACCGAGATCGCCTACGGCACACCGTACGAACAGATTGTCACATACGTCGAGAACAACGACATTGATCTTGTCGTCGTCGGTAACCGCCGACAGTCAGGCGAGTACCGTCAGCTGCTCGGAAGCACCTCAGAGCGTGTCGCACGACTCGTTGACGTTCCGGTCACAATCGTCCACGAGTAGCTCACAGCGGTTGTACCGCCGCCTCCGGCGGTGCCTCGAACCGCTCAGGATGGAGCAGTCCAGCCAGGTGTTCGAGCGTATCGACTAGCCGCGGGCCGGGCCGGTTGACATACTGGCTGCCGTCCATCACGTAGACCTGGCCGGTCTTGACGGCCTGTAGGTCTGCCCACCCCGGACGGTCGGTCACCGCGTCAAGGGCCGCTCTCGTTTGATCGATCGGATACCCACACGGGGCGAGTACGAGCACCGCCGGATCATAGCGCCGAATTGCCTCCCACTCTCGTGGCCGGGCAGGCTCACCAGCGGATTCGAGTGCGTACGCTCCACCGGCAGCGGCCACCAGATCGGGAACCCAGTGGCCGGCCACCATCACAGGATCCAGCCAGTCGAGAACCGCAACTGACGGCCAGGTCGACTCATCCTCGGGCACCCGCCTTCGAACCCGATCGACGCGCGCCTGGAGTTCCTCAATCAGTGACGCGGCAGCGTCCGCTCGCCCGAGCGTGGCACCGATTTGCTTGATATCGGCGAAGAGACCGTCGAGCCGGTGGATATCCGTTCGGACGACCGTCGGGTCAACCGTTGTTTCCGCAAGTTCGGTAACGACCGTTTCGGCGTCGATTGCACACACGTCACAGGTGCCTTGGGTGACCACTACGTCGGGATCGATCGCCTCGACCGTCGCTTGATCAAGATGAAACTCACCGTTTTCACCGGAAACGGTGACGGTCGGGGTTTCGGCGACTGCCGACGGATAATCACACTCATGGGAGACCCCAACGGGTTCCACGCCCAGCCCCGTGACGATCTCCGTTGCGGCGGGAAGTGTCGTCACGACACGCTGGTCCATCAGGCGCCCACCCCCGGGAGGTCGTACAGCGTGCCGTACTTCTCACGGACGTACGTGATGAAGGCATCCGACGCGGGTGGCCTGCCGGTGGCACGTTCGACCAGCTCGTCGGTGCGGTACCGACAGCCATGTCGGTGGATGCGCTTGCCGAGCCACTCGGTGATGGTGTCGAATGCCCCGTCTCGAACGCGATCGTCGACGGCCCGTTCCGTCCGGATTGTCTCGTTCAGTTGCGCAGCGATGACACTTCCCAGCGAATACGTCGGGAAGTAGCCGAAGTGTCCGTGACTCCAGTGGATGTCCTGGAGTACCCCCTCGCTGTTGGACCCCGGTCGGACCCCAAGATATTCCTCGTACTTGTCGTTCCAGACCGCCGGTACCTCCGCGACATCCAACTCGCCGTTGACGAGTGCCCGCTCGATCTCATAGCGCACGACAATGTGGAGGTGATAGGTGAGTTCGTCAGCGTTGACTCTGATGACGGTCGTCGGATCGACCCGGTTTGCAGCCTCATAGGCTGCCTGTGGCGTCACCCCACGAAGCGTGGGAAACTGCTCGCGGAGCGACGGCAGCGCGCGCTCCCAGAAGGCTTTGCTGCGAGCAATGTGGTTCTCCCAGAACCGTGATTGGGACTCATGGACCGAGAGATCCCGTGGTTGTCCAAGTGGCGTACCGTATGCCTCGTCTGGCAGGCCATGTAGGTACTGTGCGTGGCCGAACTCGTGGACCGTGCTCGTGATCGCCCCCAGCAGATCGGCGTGATCGAACCGCGTCGTGATCCGGGCGTCGGCGTAGGTCCCGGCGGTGAACGGGTGCGGGGACGTGTCGAGTCGGCCGCGTGTCCAGTCGTACCCAAGGTCGTCGAGGATGGTCCGGAGCGCTGCCTCTTGTCGATCGACGGCAAAAGTCCCCGCAAAGGGGGTTGCCAGGTCAACATCGCTCTCGCGAACGGCGTCGATCAGCGGAACCAACGCGTTTCGGAGGTGGGTTAAGATTCGATCGATGGTTTCGAGATCGATGTAGGGTTCAAACTCCTCGACCAGCACGGCATACGGATCACGACTGGCGTCGATGTGCTCGGCGTACTCCCGCTTGAGTGTGAGTAGTTCCTCAAGCACCGGCGCGAACCGCTCGAAGTCGTCGTTTTCTCTGGCTTCCCGCCAGGCCGGGTGGGCCTCGCTGGTCCGTTCGGAGAGCGCTTCGATAAGATCCCGCGGCACCGCCATCGCACGATCGTGCTCGCGCTGTACCTCTCGGAGGATGGCCGTCTGGTGACCGTCGAGGTCCGCAGCGGCGAGTTCTTCGATCCAGGTCTCCATCGCCGCGTCGGTCAGGAGGTCATGCCGAACCGTCGACAGCGCCGAGAGCTGCTTCGCCCGGGGTGGCGTCCCACCATCGGGCATCATTACCTCCTGATCCCACCGGAGCATCCCCGCCGCGTCCTCAAGCGCCGTTACGCGCCGTACGCGGTCGATAAAGTCCTCAAACGCAGCCGACGACAT
>CAZFMU010000232.1:0-2979 GCA_964520165.1 uncultured Salinarchaeum sp.
TACGGCGGGCAGTGGGTCTGTGGCGAGGCGATTAACTCCCCGGAGATGCTCTCAAGTATCGCCGACATCGTTGAGGGAATGTACATCACCTCCCCGCAGACAGCCAACAACGAGACCTTCCAGGAGAACATGGGCGGCGAGGAGAATGTCACCTTGTTTGCGCCACACGCCTACGACGCCACCTATCTTGAGGCGCTCGCGATGCAGCGCGGTGGTGAGGCGACCGGCACAGCCATCGCCGAGAACGTCCGGGCGGTCTCCCGGCCTGACGGGACAACCGTCGGCGTCGGCGAGTTCGAGACGGCCGTGAGCGAACTCGACGCCGACAACGAAATCAACTACGACGGCGCCTCTGGGAGCGTTGATCTCAACGAGAATCTCGAACCGATCGTGCCGTTCGACATCCTTGAGGTGCAAGACGGCCAGCCAACGGCCGTTGAGTCGGTACCGGTCGACTACTTCGAAGGGCGGATCTGACGGGCGGTCAGTTTTTCTCCCGCCCGGGAAACGGTCTGTATGGTCACGCTTGAGCGGGAGTGGAAGCCCTCGACAAAGCTGAACGTCATCGGCGGCGCACTTGATTTCACGTCCGTCGAGGTACTCCCCAAGGACATCTCGCGGGATCAGATCGAGGAGTACTGTTACACACTCCGACAGCTCTACGGCGAGTATGTCGACGAGCTTGTTGCGGAGACGACGCTCTCCCGGCGCGAAGCTCAGACCTGGGTGCTGCGGAACCTCGTTCATGAGGGAAGCGAACGGCTCTCGTATGAGGCCATCGGACTGTACATCTGGGCGATTGGGCGGGCAACCGAAGGGGATCCGCTTTCGCGGACAATTGTCTCGGAGTACAACCAACGCGCCGAGGAGAAGATTCAACAGGCTGAGGCGACGGTCAAGCGGACCGGACCACCGCCGTACCCGGACGACCTCTACGACGACCCGGCCGTGGTGTGGGTCGAGGGGCGCGTCGGCGAGCGACTCATGCGGCGGTGTGCACCCGACCAGACATACAGTGAGTATCTCACGTCGCTCCTCGATGCGACGGCTGAACTCGTCTCGCTTGACCGGTTGCTTACGGCGTGTCGCGATGCCGAGGTAGAGCACGTGGCCGTTGACACCCACGCGTCGGACTGGTTCGAGACGCTGACCGTCCGTGTCCGGGGCGATCCGACATCCCTCTCGGCGGTCGTCCGTGAAGCCGACGTGCTGAAGATCGACACGGAGCGATATCCGCTCGCACTTGAGATCGATCAGGATCTTACGCCCGCCCGGTCGGACCTGGTCATCTACGATGCGACCGAAGGACCGGATCCCGCGATGGGTCGCGATCGGCTTAAGCGGGCACTCGACACCGCGGAGCTGTCACTCGTTGAACTGGTTGACCGGCTCAAGACCGCCGACGCCCGGGCGCTGTTTGTCGGCGACGATCCAACCGCCGCCGGCGCCCACCTCTATCCGCTGTTTTCGGAGGTGCCCGAGGAGACACCGCTAGCCCGCCTGGAGGCGTTAGTGCTCGATGACCGGACGCTGACCGTCGGGGCCGTCACGCCGCGACCGGACGCGCCCGACGCGCTTGTGGACATCGCGGCGACCGCCGTGTGGATCGCCGAGGACGCCGTCGTCGGCGAGGCGTTGGAACTCCCCGCGGATCCAGTCAAGCGCCGCGAACGACTCCCGGCGGCGGTACTCCGGACGGCCTGAACCGCCCGTGGAGTTATGCCACTGAGCCCCAACAGAATGGTATGTCCGACCTCGCTGACCAGCCCGCTCCCGAGTCCCCGGCCGAACTGTCCCAGTCCGAGCGAGCGTCCTACGTCGAACAACTCGATGAGACGGTGTGGACGATCAAAGATGACCATCTCGTTGGGACCCTTGAATTCGAGGACTTTGAGGGCGCACTGACCTTCGCGAGCACGGTTGGGGCGATTGCCGACGACCTCTGGCATCACCCGGAGCTACGCGTCACCTGGGGGGAACTCGAAGTCGACCTCCAGACTCACGACATCGGCGGGCTCTCGACGCTGGATTTCATCATGGCGGCCCGGATCGAACGGGCCTATCGGGAGGCGTGAGACCGAAGCGTTGTCCGGACCGGTCCATACCGGAACGAACGGCTATTACTGGCGCTTATCGGGCGCCCGTGGCAACCACCACGCGTGCCCGAGCGGCCATCGAAGACCGAGTGCCGTTTCCCAGTCACACCCCATGAGTCTACAGCCCCCTGCCACCACGCGCGTCGGCGCATCGCTCGACATCCGCATCGATCAGCCGGTCGAGGAGTTTGTCAGGCTGGTCACCGATCGGGGGCTTGAGCACGTCGAGCTCCGGTGGGAGCAGCTCGATGTCACCGGCGCGCCCGATCCGGCCCACGTCCGCGAGCTGGCCGACACACACGATGTCAGCTTCACCGTTCACGGTCCGCACGTCGACCTCACACTAGGCAATCTCAATGAGCGGCTCCGCGAGGCGGCCGTCGCGGAGGTTATCGACGCCCTCGAATACGCCGCTGCGATCAACGCCGAGGGGGTGATCGTCCACGGCGGCGCCGCCAACGAGCGGTATCCGACACACGTCCGGGAGACCGCTCGACAGAATGCCATCCGGTCGCTCCGGACCTGCGCCGATCACGCTGACGCAGTTGATGTGCCGCTGTGTCTAGAGAACCAGCGCGAGAAAGAGACCGAACGCCGATTCACCGCGACCCCGGAGCGGTTCGAGCAGTTTCTCGCGGACATCGACGCTGACCCAGCGGCATTACAGCTCACGCTCGATATCGGCCACGCGAAGGCAAGCGGGATCGACTACCGGCGGTTCGTCGATCGGTTCGGCGACCGGATCCGAGTGGTTCATCTTCACGACAACGATGGGACCGGTGACCACCACGACCCGTTGCCGACCTTCCGATCGGTGGTCAGGGAGATTCAAGCGCCGATCAACGTCCTTGAGATGAAGTCGCCAGCCGACATTGATCGGTGT
>CAZFMU010000233.1:0-2978 GCA_964520165.1 uncultured Salinarchaeum sp.
ATACACGGCTGTGTCGTCGCCAGTTGTTGACACGTAGCGAGCGAAAGCCCCCGTTGACGGGTGGGTCCGAGTGACAGCACGGCCCGACAATCAACGCGCTACAACTCGTCTGGAGTGTGGACCGCAACTAGATTCCTGATCAACCAGTATATCGGCGGGCTGCCCCCAAGCGCGCTCTCCCCAAACATCGACCGTATCGGCCTTTCAATTTGCCGGGGGTCACCGTGTGTACTCGCGCTCGCGTTCCTCCTCGTGCTCGCGTTCGCGACGGAGACGCGTCTCAAGGCGCCGCTCGAACTCAAGATCGTCGAGGTCGCCACTGGCATATCGCTCTTTGAGGGTCTCGACATCGGTCTCGACGTCCACGGACTGGCCGCGGTAGCGCGTGCGCAAGGCGCCCCCGAGGTATCCACCGAGTGTCGATAGCCCAACGAAGTAACTGGCACCGGCGACTACCACTGCCACCGTTAACCAGGTCAACACGCCTGCATCGAGCAAGGCAAAGACGACACCAAAGACGAGCACTGGGAGCAACACCGTTGATGCGATGGCCCCGGAGAGTGCGCCAGCCCGCGCCCCATCAGCGGGATTGCGTCCGGCGAGCCATCCGGTCAGGCCGCCGCCGACCAATGGCGAGAACAGGATGACCGATCCGAGCAGCGTCACGGCAGCGCCCATCACGGCGTGTGTGAGTCGATCGTCGTTCATGTGCGTCTGGAGGGCTTACCCGTGGTTGTGTGCCGGTACACTTGATGGCTTTCCCTTCCCCGGTGGGCCTTAGTCGGCGGATAGCAAACATACGGTGTGTCCGAACACCGTGTCGCGCTGGTTCGCACCCAGTCCGAACTTGAGGCGGCCTTCGACATCCGCGAGCGTGTCTTCGTTGACGAACAGGGGGTTGCCCCCGACGTTGAGTACGACGGCAAGGACACAACAGCAGTACATGCGCTCGGGGTTGTTGAAGGGTCCCCGGCCGGCACTGCCCGGTGTCGGCGGATCGACGCATCAACCGGGAAGATCGAGCGTGTCGCAGTCCGCCCCGCGTACCGTCGACGTGGTCTCGGCCGGGCACTGATGCAGACGATGGAGGGCGCACTCGCCACCGCCGGGTGTGAGGAGATCGTCCTTCACGCTCAGCGCGCTGTCGTGTCCTTCTACCGCGAACTCGGCTACCACCGCGTCGGTGATTCCTTCGAGGAGGCCGGTATCCCACACGTGGGGATGCGCCGTACACTATCGGATCCTCCCGTGGCTGTCGATCTGTCGACGGCGCGTAATGCCACCGCCCTGACCGACGTGACCGAGTCTTGATCCCCGCGCCGTCTTCGAACTGCTTTTGCCCACGGCTGCGAATCCACGTGGCGATGGGCGATTTTCAGGCGCACTTTCGTGCTGGCGTAATCGGTGCCGCTGTCGCGGCGATCGCGGCCCTCAGTTACGGGATCGGACGCGCGCTTGCCGCACCGACGGTCGCCGCGCTTACGGTTGGCGTCTTTGCGGCCACGCTCGTCGGGTCGGTCATTCCCGATGTCGATGTCCACTCCTCGATCCCTCGCCGGTACTTTGGCCGGCTTCTTGTCGTCGCTGGCGTTGGGATTGGGGCGTTTTTCGCCCTGGACAATCCGGCGATGGCCACCGCGATCGGTGCCGGACTCGCCGGGACGATCGGACTTGCCAGCCCGCCGGTTGGCTCCGCGGCGATCGTCGGCGGTGGCCTGCTGTTAGTGCTGGGTCTCATCGCCGCGAAAGCTGCTGGATACGCGATCGACGAGTTCACCACTCATCGTGGGTTTGCGCACTCGCTGGCGTTCGCCGGCCTCTTCGGTGCCGGTGTCGCCGTCCTGGCGAGTCAACTCCCGTTGTTTCCCCTGTCACTCGCCGGACTCATCGGCGTCGCGGGGACGATTGGTGTGGTGATCCATACCCGGATCGTAGATCGCTGATCGCGCTTCTTCGAAGCGAATACGCAGAAAAGCGGAGTGTCGCGGTTACTGCGGGCTCGGCGACTTCGAGCCAGGACCGACCTGCCGATCGAGAGCCGAGCCGGTGATGCTCTTGAGCCGGTCAACGAGGCCGTCCTTCTCGGTCTCGCCGTCAAGCGCGATATCGAGAACCTCGCTGATGTGTCGAACGGGGATGATCTCGATCATGTCCTCGTATTCGTCCTCGATCATCACGTCCTGCTCGTTTGCCTCTGGAATGATGACCGTATCCATGCCGGACTTCGCGGCCGCCTCGATCTTGTGGGTCACCCCACCGACCGGGAGGACATCACCGCGGACCGATAGCGAGCCCGTCATCGCCAGATCCTGCCGGACGGGGACATCCTCAAGCGCTGAGATTACCGCCGTCGCGACGGTGATCGACGCGGAGTCGCCGTCAACCCCTTCCCGACCGGTCTGGACGAACTGGATGTGAACGTCCTTCTCCGAAAGATCCTCGTCGGAGAACTTCTTGATGATTGCCGACACGTTCGAGACGGCCTCCTGAGCAATCTCCTTGAGCTGTCCGGTGGCGATCGTCTCGCCAGGACCCTGAGCGGGCGTCACCTCCGCCATCACGGGGAGCATGATCCCTGAGTCGCCGCCCATCACGGCCAGGCCGTTGACACGGCCGACGACACTGCCCTCGGCGACACGCAACTCGTAGTCCTTGCGCCGCTCGATGATCTCATCAGCGAGCTGCTGCTCGATCGACCGCGAGCGGTTCTTCGCGGTCAGGACGTCGTCTCGGACGACCATGTCACGCCCTTCAGCGCGAGCGATATCGCCGGCCACCCGGACGAGGCCACCCAGATCCCGGAGCTTGAGCGTCAGCTGCTCCTTCCGGCCGGCTCGCCGCTTGGCCTCAAGGATGACCTCCTCGGCGGCCTCCCGCGAGAAGTGCGGCAGCCGTCCGTCGTTTTCGACCTCCTGGGCGATGAACCGGGCGTACTTCCGGCGCATCTCGGGGGTGTCCTCGATGGTGTCGTCCATGTA
>CAZFMU010000234.1:0-2929 GCA_964520165.1 uncultured Salinarchaeum sp.
GCGACGCGCGAGCAACTCCGCGAAACAATCGGCCGGCGCAAGGAACAACAGGCCCTTGAGGAACTCAAACAGGAGGCTAACGAACAGGACGTTGCCGTTGCCGAGTGTGACGCCTGTGGCGGTCGAGTGCGGATCAGCCTCCTGACCTCCCCGGAGTGCCCTCACTGCTCGAGTACGTTCACCGGCGTCGAGGCGAGTAGCGGTCTCAGCGGTCTCGTCCGCTCCGATCGGCTCGTGGTCGGTGACCACCCGGCGTTGATGGGTCGTCAACGTCCCGAAATTGATGACGAAATCGAAGCGGATCTCGAAGCCGAGATCGATGACTCCCAGATCGATCGGAGTATCCTTGAGGACTCCGAGTCATGAGTGAAGATCCAGAGGACAAGGACTCAAACCCGTCCGCTCCATTCGAGGAACTCCGCGAAGAGATCGACGCCCGGATGTCGACCGACAATTCCGACACCCCAGCCGAGCCCGACGCCAACGACCGTCCCCCACTCGACGAACTCGCCGACTCGGTTGCGGCTCGCGACTCCCCTGAGGCAGCATACGACGACCTCTTCGAGGAGGCCGAAACGGCTGATATCGACGCAGAGACAGTCTGGGAACAACTCGAAGCGAACGAGCCGCTCGCCGACGCAGCAGAGGTCGGTGGCGAGCAACGGATTGTCCCGAAGGCTGACTACTGTGACTCGTGTCCGTATCTCTCCGATCCTCCCGAGATGACCTGCACACACGAGGGAACAGAGATCCTTGAGCTGGTTGATCTAGATCATGTTGCGGTTCAGAACTGCCCGATCGTCAAAGAAAACGAGGAGCTTGAGGGGCTCTAGCCGTGCGATTACTCGGCACGACCGTCCCCGGTCTTGAGGCGTTCGCAGCCGAGGATGTCGAGGCTCTCCTCGGGGTTGAGGCGACCGTCGACCATCCGGGGGCGGTCAGCTTCGATGCCCATCCGGCTGCGGTGCCGGTGCTCAATAATTGGTCGCGCTCGCTGCACCGCGTCCTACTGGTCCTTGCCGATGGGGTGGCTCCCGATCTCCAGACCGTCTATGACATCGCGCGGTCGACGCCGATCGAGCGGTATGTCGCCGCCGGCCAGTCCTTCGGCGTCCGGGCAACCCGCCACGGCGACCACCCCTTCGGTAGCCCCGATGTGGCCGACCGCGTCGGTCAGGCCATCGTTGACCGCTCACGAGCGCACTTCGGTGAGCGCCTGCCGGTTGATCTCGATAACCCGACGGTCACCGTTCGGGCCCACTTGCGCGAGGACCGGTTGCTTCTCTCGATCGATACGACCGGTGCGCAATCGCTTCATCGACGGTCCTGGCGGGTCTGCGAGCACGACGCCCCACTCCGGCCGACGCTCGCCCATGCCATGCTCCGGTTTGTTGGGTACCGCCCGGGGGACTCGCTGCTTGACCCGATGTGTGGCGGTGGGACGATCCCAATCGAGGCGGCCCGGTGGGCCGGGAGCTATCCACCGAATGGCCATCGAACGGCCTTCGCCTACGACCGACTGGCCTTCCCGTTTCCTAAAGCCCCTCATCGCGCGCTGACCGCACGGTCCGCACAGACGCGGATTCGCGGGTTCGATCACCAGGCCCGCTGGATTGATTGTGCGACTGAAAACGCTACTGCGGCCGATGTTGAGGGATCCGT
Organism: uncultured Salinarchaeum sp.; assembly: GCA_964520165.1. Classification (GTDB taxonomy): domain Archaea; phylum Halobacteriota; class Halobacteria; order Halobacteriales; family Salinarchaeaceae; genus CAZFMU01. The sequence goes on from CAZFMU010000234.1 coordinate 1,663, forward strand.
CACGCTCGCCCAGCGCGACGCCACCACAGCGGCACTCGATGCAGATGTCATCGCCGTCGATCTGCCCTTTGGTATCCGAACCGACGACAACGTGCCGGCCCTGTATCGCGACTTTTCGAACGCACTTGCCGCCGGCGACTGGGACCGGTTCGTCGCGCTTACGACCCGTCCCGAACTACTGGAGGTGGCCGTCGACCGGCAGATTGAGCTCCGGGTCGGACGGCTTGAGGCGACACTTCTGCGGGCGGATCGATGATCAAGATCGCCGGCTATTCGTTAACACGTCGGCCCCTGGAAGGAGTGCCGCGATCCGACGCACGTATCCGAGTCTGAAGAGCCCGGTCTGTGAGAGAAGTCCGAGAACCACCAGCGCAAGAAAGGGCAATGCTGTCACATCGAACAACAGCGGGTCGAGACGTGGCCCGGCGCTAGCCGCGGTAAGATCCGTGAGGGTAACCGACCGCGAAGCGAGTGCAGCACCGATCCCCGCCGTCGTGACGATCAGGACCGTCCGGGTAAGCAACAGGGCGACCGTGCCGGTGGCAAATCCGAGCCCGACGGCGGCCAGCCACTGGAGGTACCACGGACCGGTGACGAACAGCGGGGCGATCAGGACGCCGCCCAGATACGTTCCTGCGACGATGCTCACCACCCCCAGAGCGATCGGCAGAAGCCGGTAGGTGAGTAATACGCCAATGCTGGCCCCGATGAGAACACCAAGGACGGTGCCGCCCATTGCCCCAATGCCCATCGCAGTACCGGCGGTCGGCCCGAGGATGTATCCTCCCCCCGCTCCGAAAAGCGCCCCCAGCAGCCCAACGCTGTATACCGAGAGGGCAGCGCCCGCAAAGACGAGCACGAGACCCACAGTCACGAGTGCGATGGTTGACACAAGCCCCATGGCTGGTCGGTTCTCTCCGCGCGGGTAAAAACCGACTGGCCGTTCAGTCGTCTGCGGCCGCCGTACGCCCCCGCGGCCCGTCCAACTCGACATCCGGCAGGAGGTCCCGGAGATACGCACCAGTGTGTGATCCCTCGGTCCGAGCAACGGCCTCGGGCGTGCCTGTCGCGACGATATCACCGCCGTGTTCGCCGCCTTCTGGCCCCAGATCGATAATGTGGTCGGCGTTTTTCACCAGGTCCAGTTCGTGCTCGACGATGACCATCGTATTACCGCGGTCGGTCAGCCGGTGGAGCACGTCGATGAGTTTCCGCTCGTCCTCGGGGTGCAGGCCGGTCGTCGGTTCATCAAGCAGGTACAGCGTAT
>CAZFMU010000235.1:0-2916 GCA_964520165.1 uncultured Salinarchaeum sp.
GTGTTACTGGCGTCAACGAGAAACTCGACAAGAGCGTGGAAACGCTCTGAGAGTATGTCCGGAGGAGGATTTGACATGAAGCTACTACGTCCGAGGTTCCGATATACCTTTTTGTAGTTCAGTACTTGAGGACACGAGGATAGTACGAAACGCTGATACGTGACTCCTGTCCAGCTATGACTACAGGAAATGCTTGTAGCGGTCCTTGTCACCGCTCTTGGCGTATTCGCAGTTGGCCTCCTCACCCAGTTGTTCGGCTACCGCACGGGCGGAACGATCGCGATTCCCGTGTTAGCTGTCTATACGCTCAAGAACTTCTGGATGCTCCCGATTTTTCTCTTTAGTACGGCTGTTGCGTATCTCGGGCTCTGGATTGTCAAACAACGGACGCTGATCTATGGCCGTGATGAACTCCTTGTCGCCATGGGCATCGGAAGCGGAGTCCCTCTCATTCTTCTCTTGGCACTCTGGCAGACTCTGCCCGAATCGCTTCGGAGCGTCGCCTTTATCGGCAGTATTCTACCAGGCCTTGCCGCGTACAATTACCATCAAATCAAACCCGACTATCGACGCCAGGATCTTGTCGCCACGGGCCTGTTACTGATCGTCCTTCTCGGAATCGGCTGGCGGCTGGTCTCACACGATTACCTGACCCCGCTCAGTACAGTGGCCCCGCCAGTACTGTATAGTGCTCAGGCTGATGTGGCACTGTACAAGGGACTTGATGTCGTGGAGCCGCTTGAGCCAACGATCCTTGCACGACCCATCACAGTCGGGGTCTTTCTGATTGGCATCATCCTGGCCGAGCGGATCCGGAGCCGGTATGGTGTACGTACGGGCCTTATCGCAATGGCACTGCTTGCGATCTACGCGCTGGCAGACCCGTGGTTGCTCGTCTTGTATCTTCTTGTGCTTGGACTCGCGTATCTTGGGCTTCGCCTCGTTCATTATGTGACGCTCTTCTACGGCCGTGTCCTGATCTCAGCGGCGACTGTCACGGCCCTCCTGTCAGTTGTGCCACTCGTGCTCGTTCTGCCGATTGATCGAGGACTGTCAGCCTACTTTATCGCGATTCTCGCCGGGGTCAACGCGTACAGCTGGCATGTCACCGCCCCAGCCCAGCGGCGGCTCTTTGTCCCGTTGCAGACCGGCGCCTTCCTCTTCCTGTTGGGGATACTGCAGGCTGTCAGCCTCTACCGGCCAACACTCCTCCCGCAGGTACTCGGACCGGGGGCAACGGGGCTGTGTTTTGTTGGGGCGGCGGGCTGTATGCTCTATGCTGAACGTAACATCGTCACTCCGCCGGATCAAGAAGATATCTTCGCCGCATCAATTCTCTCCGGGGAACAGGAATTATGATTGAGCACGGGCATTTCGAGGTGGTCCGCACGGGCGACGGGTGGCTGTGGCGACTTTACGATGGGGAAGTGCCGATTGCAGTCAGTGCAGAGCCGTTTGACGCGTCACGGCAGGCGCGGCAGGCGGTTGATCGCGTTCGCGATGCGGTCGCTGATATCGATGATCTTACCGCGTTTGAGACCGCCCCGGAGACGCCACGTGAACTGCACGATCACATCCGGGTCACCGGTCGCAACGAGATCTTTGAGTGGACACTTAGTGTCGAGGGCGCGGTCCAAGCAATACCACCCTATACATACACGACGCGGGCGAACGCACGAGAGGCAGCCCAACGTGTGCTTGAACTCGCTGCCGGCGCTGTTCCGGTGTATCTGACCGGCGCTGAGGATCCCGAGATTACCTATGATCCGTTTGATGTTGGGCGCGGCAGTCTCTTGCAGCGAGTCTGGCGGGTACTTAACCGCGGACGGTGGCACCGACGGTTCCTCAAAGGGATTGAAACCCGGATTGTCGTCTCCGGGATCCGCGGAAAGTCCTCGACTGTCCGCCGGCTTGACGATATCTTCAATCGTCGTGGGTATAACGTGCTCACGAAGATCACCGGTAATCGGCCGATGCTCATTCGGAATGGAGATGTCATTCCAATTGATCGGCCCGGTCCGTACACGACGCTCTATGAGAATATCAACGTGCTTCGCGAGTTTGCGCCGGTCTTGGACTCGTATACGCCCGAGGATGTGGCGATCTTCGAGAACCAGGGGATTACCGAGTATACAACGCGGATGTTCAACCAGCGGTTTGTCCAACCGGACGTGGTGGTACTCGCAAACATCCGTCAGGATCATCAAGATACGCTCGGCAAAACGCGACGGGAGATCGCCCGGGCTTTCGCGCGGACGATTCCCCCAGACACGCACGTGATCAGCGGTGAACTCCATCCGGTGTTACACGAGTACCTGACCGCTGAGGTTGAACAGGCTGGAGCGACCATTGAGCAGGTGACAATTCCGGAGGCCCACCGCGGACGGATTGGGGCTGAGACTGTCTTCGCGGTTAACGACGTGCTGTCGTATCTTGGCATGGAGCCAGTTCCAGAAGAGCATCTCACAGCGTATCTCGATGCGATTCAACCGGAATGGGTACAGGTCCCTGGCGGACGTGTGTTCAATGGCGCGGAGATCAACGATATCGAGAGCACAGAAGCGATTCGCCGCGCACTAGCCGGTGAGAATTACGTGCTTCCGTTTGTCTATCTGCGAGCCGACCGTCGCAGCCGGACGGCATCCTTTGCGACGTATCTGAACACGCTCGCCGAGCGTGATCTCATTGAGCGAGCGCGGGCGGGTGGTGCATTCACCGAGGTTTTCGCCTCCCGTGTGGATGTCCCTGTGACCACCCACGACCGCGAGGAAGACGCTGGCAACGTGCTTGAGGAGATGCTTGCCGAGGACCATCCGGTACTATTGATGGGCAATACGGTTGATGAGTTTATGCGCGATATGGAAGCCGAAATCACAGAACGGGCCCAGATGGCGGCAATTGAGCAAGCCGACTGAT
>CAZFMU010000236.1:0-2911 GCA_964520165.1 uncultured Salinarchaeum sp.
CTGCTCCGTTAGGGTGATGTCCGTCCGCTTGGTTGCTGAATCACTTTCATCTTCTGGCTCTAAGTCTTGCACGCGATTCGTGACAATATTATAGTATTTTGAGTGTCGGGCTGGGATGTGGGTATCCTGTATTGACCATTCAGAGTGATCGGGCTACATTATGAACGAGACAGGTGATGGTAATCTCACGGAACTGTTTCCACCAGCGTCGTGAGCGGACGAACGCACCGTACTTCCGCTTGAGCGTTGAGTTCGCGGTCTCAGATTGGCTCCGCTGTCCGTAGAGATCAGTGTCTAAGCGTACGTTCCATGCCTTATCGAGCGACGTGAAATCACGATGCTTAATCAGTGGCCGAACCTCGTGTTGCCGGCCGAGCCGTCTGATTTTCTGATCGTCGTAGCCTTTGTCTCCGAGGAGAATATCGATACACTCGGGGTTGCGCTTAATCAACGACGGAGCGATCTGGGTATCATGTTTTCGTGTCGTCGTCACGTGTAAATCGAGAGTCGTATTTACCTTCGTATCGACCAGCAACGTCACTTTGAGTTGCTGAATCGTAAGTTCAGCGCGTTTCGTGTAGTGTTTCGAAGCGTGACTACGGTCGAACCCCGACGCATCAACACCAACGACGCCGCTTGTCGGAAGTAACGTCGCTGAGAGAGTCAAAATGATACGCCACACAGTCATATCAAGTCGGTTGAACGCCTTACAGAGCGTTGAAGCAGTAGGAAGCTCGGTGAGCCCGAGAACATGACGGATGCGTGGCATCTCGATCAGTTCGTCAAGTAGCCCACGGTAGGTCGTGTTCTTCCGCACTTTGAGACAGAGCAAAACAACGTGCTGCGGGAGTGTATAGCGGTGTTTGGAGAACTTCGAAGAGTATCGAGAAACGGCTCGGCGGGCCAGATGGATCGCCTTCTCAGTAAACCGGAGAATCTGCGACTTCGGGAGGGAAGTCATCCCATAGAATTACACGGCGAACATGTAGCTCTCTGAGGATTTCAACAGAGCCCCACAAGCGGGTCTGGACCAGTGCCGCCGTCGGGGTCGAGAGGGGCCCGTACCGAACGCGGTGAAACCGTCCGTTCTAATCCGTATCACAATCGCCCGTGATGGATACAGGGCGCGAATCTTGCAGAGCAGTCACCGATAGGAAGGGTCGTAGCCAGGACTCAAGTGTTGATAGGAACTCCTTTTTACTCGGTGTCTGAGGTGAGGTTGTTATTGCGGACTGAGCGGACAATGCTGGCAGTATTCTTCCGAACTGAAATGGCTGTCGAGCCGAATATGCATCGTCGCAGACGTCCTTTCGTTGGTGCCCCGATGATGGTGAGGCCACTGAGCGAACGAGTGTTATAATACCGGTCTATGAGCCATCTTCTGATACCAGTTGCCACGCTTTCTTCGATACATAAATGACAACATACACAAACACCACTAGAGCAATAGTTAAGATGATTCCGGTGGGAGAACTCGCCCCCGTTCTGAGGGGCAACACAAGCAGGGACCCAATCAAATCGAGCCCGATCATCAGTCACGGTATATCAGATACCACAGTAAAAATTATTTCCTGGATTTGGTCCCAGCGGACAGATTAATACGCAGTTTCACTGGCCAGCTGAATCGCCCTGGATTGGTGTCAACCACCCCGTCCGCACCGACCAAGGGAGTAGGGGCGGGGCAGTTGACAGGAACCGCCTGCTCTCCAGCCGCGTGGCGAAGGCACGACCGATCCCGATCAGGCGGCCGGCTCGCCCGGATGCGCCGTGAGCAGACTCATGATCGCTGGCGATCCGAAGCGGAACGGAATCTCGCCCATGGACTCGGCGAGGTGTGACGTCTCATAAGCACACCTGACCTCTCCGATTCGCTTCGTGACCAGGCGTGCCAGCTCTTCCGGAGCACGCAGAACGAGGACCTACTTCGTGGCAGATCACTCGGGGCGATCGCCGTAGTCAGCGTCTACGGGGCCTGCCGATGTAACGGCCGGTCGCAGCTTCTCGACGACATCGTGGCGGTCGCGACGGTGGGGGAATCGCAAATCGCGAACGCCTACAAGACACTCAACGAGGAGCTGGGTCTCCCGGCTAAACCCGCAACGCCGACGGCGTACATTCCGCGGCTCGCATCCGACCTCAACTGCTCGGAGCGGATCCGACGCCGGTCGCGAGCAATTACCGAAGCGTCCGAGGACGCCGGCGTGACGACCGGCGTCCATCCCGCCGGCTTCGCTGCTGCTTGTCTCTACAAAGCCGGCCAGGAGGCAGGGCCCTGGGTGACACAGGCCGAGGCCGCAGCCGTTGGAGCGTTACGGCAACGACGATGCGGAACCACTGCGACGTGCTGCAGGAGCTCAACATCGGACAACGCGGAGACCGTGCCACCGCGGTGGCCCGGAAGCACTCCACAAAACAGTAGATAGATACGCCTTGTCGCAGAGGATATCAACAATGGGCGAGGACTCGGAGTCGATCAGCTACCTGTCGGCCGACGACATCCAGGCCATTCACGAGCTGATCGTGGAGGCAAATGCAGAGACCACCGCCGGGGTGGCCTCGCCAGGCGATATCAAATACGCCGTGGACCACGTTCAGGAAGGCCAGTTCGGTCAAGGCCCCGAGTCGCTCCACGAGAAGGCCTTCCAGCTGCTCCGGCTCATTGCGGCCAATCATCCGTTTGTCGATGGCAACAAGCGAACGGCACTCATGTCGACCCGGATTTTCTACGCGTTGAATGGGCTGCGCTTTGACTACGATCGGGAGATCAAGGAGATTCTGAAGGCACTCGCGACGGATGAGGCCAGTGTCGATGCGGACGACGTGCTCGCGTATCTGCGGGCGCACACAGAACCGCTGGCACCGGAATACGAGGCGACCATCAATCTGTGGCTGGCCCGTATCGAAGGCACAG
>CAZFMU010000237.1:0-2884 GCA_964520165.1 uncultured Salinarchaeum sp.
CGTGGCTTTGGTGTGTGTTCGACATGACTGCGTGATTCGGATGGTCGGCGGCTGGCGACGGCAGAAAACAGTCGGTAAGGAGGTGGTGGGGGCGCTCACGCCCCTACTACAGTCCTTCCAGCGGGCTCGCCGACCCCAATCATCACCCGATACTGGCCCGTATGCGCAGTTATACCTTTCGTCACTCCGGGATCGGTAATGGTACGGTTTTTCCCCCAGCCGGTGCAATATACGCCCATGCGGCTGTTCGTTAGCGTTGATCTCCCCGATCGTTTGACCGACGCCGTTCGCGCCGTCCAGTCGGAGTTCGAGGACGCATCGGGCCTCTCCTTCACCGACCCGACGCAGGCACATATCACACTCAAGTTCCTTGGCGAAGTTGATCCCGATCGGAGTGATGCGGTCGCCGATATGGTCGCCGCTGGCATTGATGACGCAGCCGTCGATCCCTTCGAGGTGTCCGTCAAGGACCTCGGCGTGTTTCCCTCGCTTGAGTACATCAGCGTGCTCTGGGTGGGTATCGAACAGGGAAGTGTCCCGCTCACCCGGCTCCATGATGCCATTGAGGAGCGGGCGGTCGCCGCTGGCTTTGCCCCTGAGGAGCACGAGTTTACCCCACACGTCACGATTGCCCGGATGGAACACGCCGGCGGAAAGCAGCTCGTTCAACAGACTGTTCGGACGCAGACACCGGACCTCGGCCGATTCCGTGCGGAGACCGTCGCGCTTACTGAGTCCGAACTTACGCCCGACGGCCCAGAGTATTCTACTGTCGAAGCGTTCTCGTTATAGCAGGTGTCGTCCGTTTCGGTTTGCTATCGATCGATAGCTGAAAGTATTGCCTAATGATTGGCGATTAGTGATCCTATGCGATTGTTTGAAGAGAAAATATTTTCAATATGGGCCACTGGGTTAGCAATATCGAGTGATAATCTGTGACGAAGATGGATACTGCTGATATCGACGCGGATCTGAGTTTGTTTCGATACACCGGACTCGATCCGCTGCCGGCCGCGTATCGCGACCTTGATCCCGCGGACCGGTCAGACCGTATCGCCACCGCTCTTGAGGAACTCGGCGACGACGTCGTCGTCCTCGGGCACAACTACCAGCGCCAGGAAATCATCGAACACGCCGACTTCGTTGGAGACTCCTACCAGCTCTCGAAGGCCGCCGCCGACACCGACGCCTCCTACGTTGTCTTCGGCGGAGTGACGTTCATGGCCGAGACGGCCGACATGATCACCGATGATGACCAGTCGGTTTTGTTGCCCTCGATGGCAGCCTCCTGTCCAATGGCCGGTATGGCCGAGACGCCGCAGGTTAAACACGCCTGGGAAGCCTTCACCCGGACGATCGATTCGGCGGATCTCGTGCCGATCACCTACATGAACTCCTATGCCAGCCTGAAGGCTTTCACCGGCGCACACGACGGCATTGTTTGTACCTCTTCGAACGCCGACGCCGCCTTCCAGTGGGCATTCGACCGTGGTGAGACGGTACTGTTTCTCCCCGACAAGCACCTCGCGATCAACACCGCACACCGTCTCGGTCTCGCCGACGAGGTGGTCGTCTGGGACCCGTGGAACCCCGAGGGAACCGACCCCGCGGAGGCCGCCGACGCCAGTGTGATCGCCTGGGACGGCTACTGTCAGGTCCACGACCGGTTCACCCGCGAGCACGTCGCTGACCTCCGCGAACGCCGCCCCGAGGCGAACGTCGTTGTCCACCCAGAGTGCCGCCACGAGGTCGTCGAGGCGGCGGATGTCGTCGGGTCGACCGCCACGATCCGCGAGACTGTTGCCGAGGCCGACCCCGGCGAGACGTGGGCCATCGGCACCGAGATGCACCTTGCCCACCATCTTGATCGCTGGCACGCGGATGTCGATGTCATCCCGCTTTGCGGTGAGGAATGCATGGACTGTAACGCCATGCGCCAGATCGACCCCAACTACCTCGCGTGGGTGCTCGAGGAACTTACCGAAGAGCGCGAACACAACGTCATCGACGTCCCAGCGGATGAACGCACCGCGGCGATGACGGCGATCGACCGGATGCTTGAGCTTGACACATGACGACGCCACCAGACACTACCGATGTCCTCGTGATTGGTGCCGGCATTGCCGGCTGTGCGACCGCTCTTGCGGCCGCACGGGCGGGCGCCGACGTCACCGTCGTCACCAAGGCCGACCGCCCCGAGGGGGCCTCGACAGACTGGGCACAGGGTGGGATTGCGACCACCAGAGAGGATCCCGAACAGTTCAAGCGCGACATCATTGCCGCTAGCGATGGGACAGCCGATCCCGAGGCGGTCGAAGTCCTTGTCGAAGCGGCCCCTGACGCCGTTGAGGATGTTCTCCTCGATACGCTTGCGGTGCCGTTGGACCGCGCTGCTGACGGCACGCTCGATTACCACCGCGAGGCTGCCCACTCGACCAGTCGGATCCTCCACGTCGGCGCCTCAACCGGCCAGCACATTCTCCGGCCGTTTCTCACGTACCTCGATGAGCACTCCGACATCACCTTCCTAACCGACACGGCTGCTCGGCGACTGATCGATACCGGTGAGCGCATCGCCGGTGCCGTCCTCGATACCCCGTCGCCGGGGACCCCCGTCTACGCCGGGGCAACAGTGCTAGCAACCGGCGGAATTGGCGCGCTCTATCCCCGGTCGACAAATCCTGACACCGCGACCGGCGACGGCATCGCCATGGCGTCGCTTGTCGGCGCGGAGACCGCCGACATGGCGTTCGTACAGTTTCACCCGACGGCGATCGATCCAGCGGCACCGGGTGTCGAGGGCGACGAGATTGTCCTCATTAGCGAGGCGGTCCGCGGTGCGGGAGCCGTTCTTCGGAATGCCGATGGCGAGCGGTTCATGCCG
>CAZFMU010000238.1:0-2872 GCA_964520165.1 uncultured Salinarchaeum sp.
GATTGTCGACCTCGCGGACGAATGTCTGGAATGAGCGGGCCGCATTGAGTGTGTAGATCCCCCCTTCGTCGGTTCCCGGCAGAACGCCCAGCCCGTAGACGGGTTCCGTATAGATGCGCTTGAGATGCTTCGCCAGGACCGGTGAGCCCCCGGAGCCGGTTCCACCACCGAGTCCCGCGACGATCAGGAACGCGTCAACCTCGTGGACCGGAATCTCATCGATCGCTCGCTGAATCTCGTCGATATCCTCCTCAACGATCTGCGAGCCGAGTTCGTTGTCGGCTCCGACCCCGTGGCCCTTTACTCGGGCCTGCCCAACGAGTACGCGCTGCTCCTCGGGGATGCGATCAAGCCCCATCAGATCGGCCTTTGCCGTGTTGATCGCGAGGGCCGATCCGACAACCTCGCTTCCCGTCCGTTCGTCGTACTCAAGGAACTTCTCGACGATCTTTCCGCCGGCCTGCCCGAACCCGATCATCGCGAGTTTCATGTGTGTCCCCGCCTCACAGAAACAAGCAAAAAACGACGAATAAACCTTGTGACTGCGTCAGACGCGTGTCATCGCCCGTTCACGGGTGTCTCACGCAAGTTCAAGATACTCTTCGAGTGTCCGGAGATCCTTGGCTGTCCGGTCGAAGGCGACGATATCGTTGTCGTCGGCGACATTGTCATCGCCAAGGGCGGCCGCCTGGTCGGTTCCCATCGGGATTCCCGGGACTGGATCGGCCAGTGTCAGTCCAAGCCGCGTCAACCCCATCGGGACGGCGGCGATAGTCACCGACCGACCCTCTGCTGCGTACGCCAACCGCGTGATATCCGCCAGCGTGTACACCTCCGGCCCCCCGAGTTCGTAGGTGTTCCCGACGTGTTGATCGGCGAGAGCGTCCCCAAGGATGGCGACCAGATCCTCCACCCAGATGGGCTGAAACCGCGTCGTGCCGCCGCCGGGGAGCGCCTTGACCGGACCGGGCGTCACGCGCTTGAGAAACGGAATGAACTCGCCTCCATCGCCGAAGACGATTGACGGCCGCACGATCGTCCAGTCAAGGGTGCTTTCACGGACAACCTGCTCGGCGAGCCCCTTTGCACGACTGTACTCGGTATCACCGTCCGGATCGGCCCCGATCGCACTCAGCTGCAGGTACCGATCGACATCAGCGGCCTCGGCCGCCTCAACAGTCGCCTCAGTCGCACCAACGTGTACGCCATGGTGGGTGAGGCCGTCCGGTGGCGTAAACAGTGGCGATAACGCGACGAGATTGACCACCGCGTCCTGTCCCTCAACGTGCGACAGTACGGCCTCGTGGTCGGTCGCGTCCGCGGCAACCGTCTCGACAGCGTCCGGAAGATCGGCCCCCTCCGGTGACCGCGAGAGCGCAGTGACCGTGTGTCCGCGTCGATCAAGCTCCGCACATAGGGCCGTCCCGACGAACCCCGTTCCGCCGGCGACGAGTACGTCCATACCACATTCAGGACGCCTCCGCGCCTAAACGTTGCCCCTGCGGGCGATCCGAACACCCAAACCGGCGGCCGCGTTATAATCGGTCATGCTGGTGACGCTTGAGGGGCTTGATGGGAGCGGCAAGACCACCGTCTGGGAGGCCCTCAAAGAGCGGTACATGGGAACCTTCACCCGCGAGCCGACCACCTCCTGGTACGGTGATGCCGTCCGTCGCTCGCTGGCGAGCGACGATGCCGATCCGCTGGCGGAGTTGTTTTTATACACCGCCGATCACGCCGATCACCTCCAATCGGTCATTAAGCCGGCACTCGCTGACGGCGCGCTGGTCGTCTCCGATCGGTATGTTGACTCCCGGTACGCCTACCAGGCGGCCACCCTCAATGGGGTCATTGACGATCCGCTTGACTACGTACGGTCGGTTCATGAGCCGTTTACGCGTCTACCAGACCTGACGCTGTATCTTGATGTCGATCCCGAAACAGCCGTCGAGCGAAGTGCCGAGGCCAACAAGTTTGAACAACTTGAGCATCTTCGGGCGGTGCGCGAGCACTACGAGCGGGTCATCGCCGCTGATTCGGAGCGCTTCGCCCGGATCGATGCCACTGCCGATCCCGCCGCGGTACTTGATGCGGCGGTCACCGCGATTGAGAATGCCGCTGAGGGGTCTCTCCAGCGCCGCTCTTAACAGTCGTTGAAAACACAGAAGGGGTTACCCAGCAATGACCGGCCGATTAGCCGTGAGCCGGCATGCTACCGCCGTCCGCACTGAATGAAGCAATCGTATTCGCAACAACCGTTAATCACAGTGGCGTTCCACCGCGGGTCGGATCGACATCGTCGCTGCCGGCCTGATCGCTCGCCCGGGCCAGCAGTCCGGCCACCGGATCATCGTACTCGTAGCCCGGAATAACGCCCTGAAGATAGGTCCCCTCGACGAACTGGGCGATCGCCGCTACGTCCTCACCGGCTCGTCGCGGATACCGGAGCGGAAACTGATAGACCGCACGGACGCACTCGTCGGTGCGTTCGACCCTCGTCTCGATGTCTGTTGCGTCCCACTTTGTCGCCGGCGCAATGTCCGCCAACCGCAATGTGAGTGTCTCGTACCACCCGTTGGCGACCGCCGGGCCGACGTCGGTATCGGTGACGACCGCATTGAGCGTCGGTAATTCGGCCTCAACGATCACGGTTGTCTCGCCGACGGTCGTGGTCACGGCAAATGGTGTCTGCTGGTAGGCGATCGGGTCTGTGTCCGTATTGAATCCATCGTGACGCGACAGTGCCTGTCGCGCCAGCTCGACGTCCTCGGCCATCAGCCGGTGTAGGGGCGCGATCACAAAGGGCGTTGCGTCCGTATGCGAGGGGAGGGATTCGAACCCTCGGACCCCTACGGGAGCGGGTCTTAAGCCC
>CAZFMU010000239.1:0-2852 GCA_964520165.1 uncultured Salinarchaeum sp.
TCGAATTTGCTGTTCGTCGTCCTCGATACGGTCCGAAAGGACCGGCTTGGACCATACGGTCACGAGCGAGAGACGACGCCGACGCTCGATCGCTTCGCACAGGGGGCGACGGTCTTCGAGTCAGCGGTTGCTCCGGCGCCGTGGACACTACCTGTCCACGCCTCGCTGTTCACTGGGCGATATCCTAGCCACCACGAGGCTACCCAGGAGAGCCCGTATCTTGAGGCCGACCGCACCCTCGCTACTCTCCTTGGGGCCGCCGGGTACGATACCGCGTGTTACTCCTCGAACGCCTGGATCACCCCATACACAGGGCTCACCGACGGCTTTGACGATCATGCCTCGTTCTTCGAGGCGCTTCCCCGGGACGTATTCTCCGGTCCGCTCGCGCGCGCCTGGCGGATCATCAACGATAATGACTACCTCAGATCAATCGCCTCGAAACTCGTCCGTCTTGGGGCGATGGCCCACGCCCGGTTCGCCAGCAGCCCCGAGGCCGACTCGAAGACACCGGCGGTCATTGACCGGGCTAAGTCGTTTATCGATGCCAGCGACAGCGATCGCGGCTGGTTCGTCTTCTTGAACCTGATGGACGCCCACCTGCCGTATCACCCGCCCGACGCGTACCGCGAGGAGTTCGCCCCTGGCGTCGATCCCGACTCCGTCTGTCAGCTCTCGAAGGCGTATAACGCCGGCGTTCGCGACATCGACTCGGAGGAGTGGACGGCCATCCGTCAGCTCTATGATGCGGAGATCGCACACATGGACGCCCAGCTCGGCCGGCTCTTCGAGTGGTTGCGCGAGACCGATCAATGGGAAAACACGACCGTCGTCGTTTGTGCTGACCACGGCGAACTCCACGGCGAGCACGATCTATACGGCCACGAGTTTGCCCTCTACGATGAGCTCGTGAACGTTCCGCTGCTGGTCGATCACCCCTCCCTCGGCGCCGATCGCCGGAGCGATCTCGTCGAGTTGCTCGATCTGTATCATACCGTGCTTGACACCCTCTCCGTTACCGACATCGGAGCGCCGGAGACGACCGCGGGAGCGGCCGCCTTCGACTCTACCCGATCGCTGGTGGCCGACACCTACCGGGCGTTCGAGACGGTGGAGGCGCCGGATCCCGGGCAAGAGGCTGTTCAAGCGGCCGATAGCGATTACGCGTTCATCGAGTATGACCGACCGGCGATTGAGCTCCACCACCTCGAACAGAAGGCTGCTGAGGCGGGAATCGATCTCCCCGAGGACCACCGGGCGTACTCGCGGCTCCGTGCCGCCCGTTCGACAGCAGCGAAGTACATCCGCGCGGATGTAATCGAAGACGAAGCGTACCGCATCGATACTGATCCAGCGGAATCAACCTCGCTCACTCCGGACGACGACGATCAGATCACGGCTGCCGAGGCCGCGTTAGGCCGCTTCGAGACTGCTATTGGTGGGGCATGGGAACAGCCGGCTGCCACCGCCGATAGCGAGCCAACGGCGTTAGCTGACGCCGACGAGCAGACGCGAGAGCGCCTCCGCGAGCTTGGATACCTCGAGTGAGGGCGAACCAATAAGAATACATGCGTTCCTTCGAAAAGGACGGATAACTGATGGAGGATCATCGCTTTCTGGAGTCAGACTGGGACTACGCGATCGTCCTCGACGCGTGCCGATACGATGTCTTTAGCGAGGTCTATGACGAGTATCTCGACGGTGACCTCGAAAAGCGGTGGAGTACGGGCTCGTCAACCCCCGAGTGGGCCTACCGGACCTTCACCGACGTCCACGATATCGCGTATTTTTCCGGGAATCCGTTCATCAACAACCTGGGAATCCCGCTGAACGAGCTCAAATGGGGAGCAAGCTGTGATTATGAGTGGGCGGCCTCCGATCACATCAGTGATGTCTACGATGTCTGGCAGACCGGCTGGGACGACGACCTCGAAACCGTTCCGCCCAAGAGTATTGTCGAGGCCTACCGCAACAACCGCAGTGCCGCGGCGGAGGCTGACCGGGTCGTTCTCCACTATATGCAGCCCCACGCGCCGTATCTCTCACGGGGAAAAGGTCAGAAGCTCAAGCAGATTCAGAAGGGTCTCAAAAAGGAGGGGGAAGACAAGGATGAGGGACCGCTCGCAACCGTCACCGACGCCGTCCGTCCGCGAGTCGAACAGGCTCTTGAGGGCAGTGAACTCGCACAGAAGGTTGGCCTCATGCTCGAACTTGATCCCATCGACATCGTCAGAGACGGCACGCGTGACGCCGCGATGGAACTGTACGAAGAGAATCTCCGGATTGCGCTTGAATCCGTCGCCGAGGTGACGGACGAACTCGATGGGACTGTGATTGTCACCGCCGACCACGGTGAGGCATTCGGCGAGGAGGGCGTCTGGGAGCACCACATCGAGACTCACATTCCCGCGCTGATGGAGGTCCCGTGGCTCGAAGTCAAGTGACCGGTCGCCGCCGTCAGTATTGTTGACGATGAAGATCAGCCACTATCTTGAGTTCGAGTCACAGATCACCGGCGGTATCCGCGAGTCAGTCGCCCACCAGCGGGCGATCCTTGACGAGCTTGACGTGCGCTATACGACCGAACCGCGGCTAGATGTCGATGTGCTTCACTGTAATCTCATGGGCCCTCGGTCGGTCTGGTACGCTCGACGCGCCCGGGCACGGGGGATTCCAGTGATTGCTCATTCACACGTCACCGCCGAGGACTTCGGTGATAGCTTCCGGTTTACGAATGCACTCGCACAGCCCTTGCGGCCGTATCTCAAGTTGGCATACGCGCAAGCGGATGTGCTCGTCTGCCCATCGGAGTACAACCGGTCGCTACTTGAGACCTACGTTGATCGGCCGAC
>CAZFMU010000240.1:0-2844 GCA_964520165.1 uncultured Salinarchaeum sp.
AGAATCTTGGCGTGTTTTTCCGGCAGGAGCGTCCAGAGTTCGTCGCCCTCAACGATGTCCCGTCCCACGGTCGGCCCGTCGATGGCGACCGACACCCGGTCGCCTTTTCGCGCCTCATCGACATCCTCGCCTTGATCCTGGATCCCTTTGACCTCGCCGACGCGCTCGGGTTCGTCGTGATAGAACGTTGCCAGCGTCGTGTTCCGCCGGAGTGTCCCGGTCTCGACTTCGACCCCGACAACCGCGGGATCGGACTGCCGGAAGATGTGATCCTCAAGAATGCGCACCCGAGCCGGTCGGGCGATGTTCTGGAGAACAGCCTCCTGTTGGGCGGCCTCGCGCTCGGTGACGAACTCTTGGTAGTTCTCGATGAGCTCGTAGATCACGTCGCTCTTGAAGACCTCGACATCGGACTCCTCAATGCGCTGTTCGGCCGCCGGAAGCACATCGACGTTGAATCCGAGAATGGCCTCGTGTTTGGGGGCCGATGCTGTTGAGGCCACCGAGATATCCTTCGGGGCAATCTGGCCGACATCCGCCCGAACGATCGGAATCTCCTCCTCCTCAAGGGTTGTGGCGAGTGCTTCGAGACTCCCGAGCGTGTCGGCCTTGACGACGATGCCCTCCTCGGCGGTCTCAACGGTGACCTCCGCGAGTTCGGCGTTGACCTCCGCGATGACCGCCTCGACCGACCGGTCGCGAACGACCCGGAGCGGTGCGCCCGCCATCGCCTCGTCTAGCTCTGGGGCGGCGACCTTGATCCCGTCGGCTGCCTTGACGGACTGAACGCGCTCGAACTGGCGCTCGGTGCGGATCTCTGCCAGCGGCTGCGGCTTGAGCAGTGCGCGCACCTCGGTCACGATCGGCTCGTTCTCGCCGCCGACGACGATTGTGTCGTCAACGTTGAGCGTCCCGTCGTATAGCACCACGTCAACGGTCGTGCCAAAGCCCTTCTCCTCTTTGACCTCAAGGATCGTCCCGACGCCCGGCCCCTCGACATCGATGGCCATGCGATCGCGCATGTACCGCTGGGAGAGGCCGATCATGACCGTCAGCAGGTCGGGAATACCTTCGCCGGTGATCGCACTGACCGGGACAACCCCGACGTTTGCCTGGAAATCCTGCACCCGCCAGTACAGATCCGCGGAAAAGCCCGCGTCCGATAGCTCGCCGATGAGTTCGTAGAGCCGCTCATCGAGATCCGATCGCACGCGATCGGACTGTGACTCGTAGGTCTGTTGGATCGGCGCCCCCTCGATGGAGTTCCATCCGGGGATCGTATCGATCTTGTTGGCGGCAACGATGAATGGCGTTTCCGTGCGCTTGAGGATCTCGACGGCCTCCTCGGTCTGCGGCTGAAAGCCGTCGGTCACGTCAACCACGAGGACGGCGATGTCGGCAAGCGCGCCGCCTCGGGAGCGCAATGTCGTAAAGGAGTGATGTCCTGGCGTGTCGATAAACAACAGTCCGGGGAGATCAAAATCACCAGGCGTGACCAGATCGCCGGCGATCCGCGAGATGACCTCCAGTGGAACCGCCGTCACACCGATGTGCTGGGTAATCGCTCCGGCCTCCCCCTCGACGACCGCCGAGCCGCGAATCTGATCGAGCAGACTGGTCTTGCCGTGATCGACGTGTCCGAGGACCGCCGCAATCGGCGTTCTGAGCTGCTCGGCCTCCGCATCCGTGGACGCGGGATTGGTGTCCGCGTCTGTGTTCATATCCGACATGGGTCCCACCGGAGAAGATCCGTATCGACCGGTTTGCTTGCCCGACAATTAAGTCCATCGTCATCACGCTAGCCCCGGGTCACCACCCCGTGGCGTTTATATCATTCGGGAAAAAACGACGGATCATGCAACAAATCCTCGCCAAGCAACTCTCGGAGAAGGCCGTCATCGGCACTGACGGCACCGAGATTGGCTCCCTGTATAACGTTACAATGGATATCGATACCGGCCGGCTGGAGTATCTCATTGTCTCGGCGAACAACGCGGCGGCCGAGCTTGACTTCGAAACCGACCAGCAGGGTCGGTACCTCATTCCACAGCACCTCGTTGAATCGGTCAAAGATCATCTTGTCATCAACCTGCAGTAATGCACGTTCTCGATTCTTCGGCGTTCATTAACGAGTATCACACCGACGAGGATACCGCGAGTATTCCGATGGTCCACGAGGAACTTGAAGGCGAAAGCGCGTTCCGATTTGACGCGATGGAAGGTGCTGGGATGCACATCCACATCCCCGAACAGGACACCGTCGAACATGTCCGTCGGACGGCCGTTGAAACCGGCGACGCGGAGGAACTCTCCGATACCGACATCCGGCTGGTTGCGGCGGCGCTTGAACTCGGCGGTCGCCTCGTCACCGATGATTACGCCATGCAGAACGTCGCGGAGAGCCTTGATGTTGAGGTTGAGGTCATCGCCCGGGAGGGTATCACCGAGCAACGCGACTGGCTGTTTCAGTGCCAGGGCTGTGGTCGGGAGTTTGAGGAACACCACGACCGATGTCCGATCTGCGGCACCGAACTCGCCCGAAAGAACCCACAGAACATGTGAACTACCCCACCCTGCTCGGATTGACGCGCTCGCTGCGGGTGGAGCTTCCTGGTTCCGCGACGCGCTTTTTCAGGGATGATCGGCTTTAATGACCACAGAACCTCTGGGTGAACTGGAAAGAGCCCCGGCAGAACGAGGCGCATGAACCGGATATCTTCTCGATGAGGCACCCAATACTTCTGTGAACTACTCTGCGCCGACCATTCACGCAGGGAGCGCAGTCTCCGCAGGCCTGGATTCGGCTGTCCCACTCCTCCTCGGTGGTGATGACATGAGTTGTCT
>CAZFMU010000241.1:0-1172 GCA_964520165.1 uncultured Salinarchaeum sp.
ACCGCGAGTGCTTCGAAGCACTCACTACCACCTGTATCGGCTTCGAGTGGGCTCTTCCGGTTGAGGTGGGCAATGCCGTCCAGTCCGACTCGGTCGCCTTCGATATCGGCTTTTACACCGAACAGTGCTCACTCAACGACGGCTCCGGCCTTGGTCCCGAGGAGTCCTGATCGCAGCCACCCCGTCTTCTCTCACTCACGATGGTTCGTATCACCCGTCGTCGGCTGCTCGCTGCTGTCGGTGGTATTGGCGCTGCTGCTGGTGCCGGATCAATCGCCGCGGACGCGCTTGCACGTCCGCCACTTGAGCAACACGCCGTTGGCCGTCCAACAAGCGCAGCGACGATCGAGTCCGACGCGCCGCCACAGATCGCCGTCTCCTGGCGCGAGATCATCAATGGCTCCGTTACGGAGACGAGTGACCTCCAGGTTGATGGCGACACCGGCGCACTCGGGCTACTCGTTGATCACGAGCTCATGCCCGGCGATTCTGGGTCGGTTACGATGCGTGTTCGACTCCTTGAACGGCCTAACCAGTCGACGTCACCTGCCGAGATTCATCTATTTGCGGTGTTGCTCAACTCCGACGAGAACGGCCTCACAGAACCCGAACGAGCCGCCGGTGACCGAACGCCCGAAACCGGCGAACTGGACGATACACTCCAGGTGCGCATCTGGCGGGATGACGGAATCTTCGCAGGTCACGGCTCCTGGGAGCCCATTCCGGTCGTCGGTGACACGATCGTTGAGAGCGGAACGCTCCGCGCGGTCACCGATGCGCTTACCGATGGTCGTGTGCTCCCGATCAACGGCCAGACCTGTCTGTCCCCCGCTGCGTCCCCCGAGACGTTCGTCTCCTTCCGGTGGTCCTGTCCGTCGTCCGCGGGAAATCAGATCCAGAGCGATTCGGTTGCCTTCCAGATCGGGTTCGTTCCACGTCGCTGCGACAATCCCGGCTGAGTGCAACCTACTGTGGCAGTAATCGGTCACTACCGCTTATTCCGTCGACGTCGGGGAGTCTTCAGGGCCTCATTACTCCGCGTGCCGGGGGTGCAAACCGGTGTATACCTAACCACGCTGCGGCACTGGCATCCGCCAATGAACGCGCTGGGGCTTTGCTCCCGCCGGTCGCCCTTGATCGGCCTGACATCTGGAGGTGGCGTTGATGACTGA
>CAZFMU010000241.1:1272-2823 GCA_964520165.1 uncultured Salinarchaeum sp.
GCCGGTCGCGTCATCGGTGAGGTCATGCTGGTCATCCCGTGGATCGGGTACTTCGTCCAGTTCACGAACACGCAACTCGGCTTCCTCGCGCTTGTGCTTGCGCCATTCGGATTGCTTCTCGTCTCTGAGCTCTGGAACCTCGCCCGGGCAACCGGCGATAACAGCGGCGCCGAGACAGCTACCGATGATGTCGACCCCGCTCCTGCCGACGCCGCACCGACGACCGACGACTCCGATGAGTTCACCCTCACGACATCGGGGCTTCAGCTCGGGATCGGGTTGTTGCTGGTCTATGCTCCTTACAGCGGGTATGTCGCCTACACGCTCCGGGAGGCCTGGGCGGTGGCTGTGGCGACGGCAACGGGGATCGCGTTGTTATTCGCGCTCATGCTTTACGGACGGATCCGTGGTTCCGAACAACAGTTGGTTCTCACCGACGGCACCTCTGCCGGTGGTGACGACGCGTGAACGACCCGCGGTGGCTGTCGCGTCGCGAACTCCTCTTGACGGCCACGACCGCTGGCGCTGCGGCGACTGCCGGGAGTGGTGTCGTCGCGCTGGTTCATGACACCGAACGATTCCCTGCTGAACTCCAAGCAGGTACCCTTGAGCTGAACGCTGATCCGTCCTGGGAGAATACCGGCTCGCTCGGATCAGTCTCGGAGGGCGAAGGGGGAGCTGAAACCGTTGGACTCGTTGTCTCCGGGAATCCCGCCTATATCTGGTTTCGTACTCGCTGTCCGACGTGCGCGCCCGTTGAGGAGGCGCTGTTTGTGCGCCTCGGGATCGACACCAACGGCGACGGAACGATTGATCTTCCGATTTCCGAGCAGTTCCGCTCGCTCCGGGAGAGCCGACGCCGATACGGCGATGGGATCCGTCTCGGGACGCTCACCCCCGACGATCAATGGGATCTCCGACTAGAGTGGGAGCTCCGCGAACCGGCCGAGACCGATACGGTCACCTTTGCCTTCGAGTTCAATGCGACCCAAACCCGGTCGACAGACCCGGACACGCTCTCCTCGCCGTGGCCCTCCTGTGAGGACTGTCAGACAACGTCGGCTAACCAGTCTTCAACGCCAGCGAACGCCACTACAACGGAGGTGCCCGACGAATGAGTCTGCGCGAATGGCTCGCGGTGGGTCACTCTACTGGGGCGGTCCTCGTGTTCGTGTTCCTCCTCATTGCCTCGCTCTCTGGCGGGGTGACACAGGCGATGCTCTCAGATACCGCCCAGACCTCCGGCGGACTCACCATCGAATCCGATCTCACGGGCGTCCAGATGGATGTTGTCCCGATCAACAACACCAGCACCTGGGTACGCGCGACGCCGGAATCCGTCGACATGACCGACCTGCGGACCATCGAGACGACTGAGGTTGCCAATTCAGGCCATATACGCGTGCGCGTCTCGGTTGAGCGTTCAACCCTCGATACCCTTGCTGTCGCTCCCGACGCCGTGCGGATTGTCCGTCAGCACAATGGCACCTGGGCCACCCTTGATGGACGGGTCACGCGCGTGACGAATCAGTCGGTCTCGGTGGTTGCTGT
>CAZFMU010000242.1:0-2810 GCA_964520165.1 uncultured Salinarchaeum sp.
GCCGGTCCGGCGCCGATGCCAATCGTCGGGATCGACACCTCCTCGGTGACTGCCTGGGCGACCGCTGGGGGAACATGTTCAAGGACGACCGCGAAGGCACCCGCCTCCTCGTGTGCCACGGCGAGTTCACGGATCTCTTCGGCCACCGCGGGATCATCGCCCTGCTGGGTATACCCGCCGACCTCGCGCACCCGTTGTGGGGTCAATCCGACATGGGCCATCACCGGAATGCCCAGCTCAACGAGGTCTGCCGTGAGATCGACGGTGTGGGATCCCGACTCGATCTTCACGGCACCGGCGTCGGCCTCCTTGAGCATCCGTCCGCAGTTCCGCAGGCTCTCCGTTCGGTCGAGTCCGACACTGAGAAACGGCATGTCTGCGACGACCAGCGCCTCCTCGGTGGCACGGGCGACCGCGCTCGTCCGACTGGCGACCTCTTCAAGGGTTACTGGAAGGGTTGTTTCGTAGCCCAGTACGGCCGTCCCCATGCTGTCGCCGACAAGGATAATATCAATATCGGCTGCATCAACGCGCGCCGCGGTCGGTGCGTCGTAGGCGGTCAGCATGGTAATCGGCGGCTCCCCATCGTGGTGTCGAATGTCGTGGGCGGTCGTCTGGGTGGCCATGGACGTGACTAACGACACCGGCGAGTAAATCACTCTGGTCTGTGATGTTTTCGCTGTACGTGCCCGGAAGCGCTCACTCCTCGGACAGCGTCACGTCAAGACGGTCCTCAACGGCGGCAATAATCGATCCGGGAACGTTGGCGCGAGCGGCCCGCCCCTGCTCGATGGCCAGTAGAGTGTCCGTCTCGATGTCGAGTTCTCCGGCGAGCTCCTCGCGTTTGAGACCGGCGGCCTGCCGTGCCTCCTCCGCGCGGGTGCCATAGTCGTCGAGGAGATACGGCAGCGGATCGTCGTCGTATCCGGTCCCTTCGGTCTCCCAGTGCTCTGAGTCTCCGTCCCACAGCGGCGTTGAGCCGGCGGAGACTGTCGTCTCCGAGCGCTCTGTCTCCCCCCGCGGTGCCTGTTGCTGGTCGTCGCCGTCGTCGTGCGGTGCACACTCCGGACACACCAGTAATGACGCACCGGCGACGGTCGCCCGTCGCAGCGAGTCCGAAGGTGTCCCA
The DNA here is from genome assembly GCA_964520165.1 of uncultured Salinarchaeum sp. Classification (GTDB taxonomy): domain Archaea; phylum Halobacteriota; class Halobacteria; order Halobacteriales; family Salinarchaeaceae; genus CAZFMU01. The sequence goes on from CAZFMU010000242.1 coordinate 1,130, forward strand.
CAGAGTTCGCAGGCGTCCGCCGTGTCGTCGCCGACGGAGTCGCCTGTGGTGTACTTAGCCATATGTATCCCTAAGGGCCGAGCCCGTATTAAACGTGATCCGCCGCACGTGACGGCGTCTCCATCCCCCATCCGACGGCGGAATCGTGATGCCTATAAGGCACCCGCGTCGAACCTGTGAGTGGAGCCTCTGTTCGTGAGGCACCGTGCGCGTGGGTAGCCAAGCCAGGCCAACGGCGCAGCGTTGAGGGCGCTGTCCCGTAGGGGTCCGCCGGTTCAAATCCGGTCCCACGCACTCATATTTTCCACCTCGAACGGACGGTTCTCGATAGATAGCTCAAACTGTATGCCGGAACACTTAGCAGAATGACCGGACGGCTCCGGTGACAGAATAGTGAACCGCGGCGATTATTCGACGTCGAGCTCGTCGGCGAGCTCGTCGGCGTCGACGTCGACGTCGGCGTCCTCAATAGCCTCCTCAAGATCGACATCGCCCATGCCGGCTCCCATGCCGCCCATGGGACTCGCAGGACTCTTCTCAAGGACTTCGCGCACCACGACCCGATCGACACCGATGCGGTCGATCAGTTCGTCGGCAACCTGCTGCTTCTGGAACATCCACTGCTGGTTCATCGTCAGCTGTGGCGTCGACTCGATATAGAGCGTCTCCTTCTCGACGGTGACCATCTCGAACTCCGGCTCTTCGTCGTCCTCGTCATCTTCCGTCTCGACGGGCTGTTCTTCCTCAACTTCGACCGTATCGATCGACATCTCGGGCGAGACGCCGATGTAGGCGTCGACCAGCCCTTCGGCCTGCTCAAGACGGTCCTCGACAACATCAACGATCTCGTAGTTGTATTCGATGTCCGCACCGGCCAGCGGGTGGTTGAAGTCGACACGTGCGCGGCCGCCGATGATCGTCTCGACGTGACCGTGTTCACCGTCGATGTCGACGTGGGCGCCGGGATACCGGTCGTCCTCGGGAATCCGATCGACACTGACGGTCCGGACCTCGTCGGGATCGTGTTCGCCAAAGGCCTCTGTCGCCGGAACGGTCACCGACCCCGTGTCGCCGACTTCCTTGCCCTCGATGTCCGACTCGACCGTGGGAAAGAGATGTCCCTCGCCGAGGATCACAACCCGAGGTTCGAAGGAGCGATCCTCCTCGTCAACGCCCTCGGCCTGGGCGACTTCCTCGTCCGTCGTGTCGACAAGTTGTCCGTTCTCGACGGTTCGTGCAGTAAAATCAACCCGGACGAACTGTCCCGGCTCGAGCCCGTCCGTCGGCTCTTCCGCGTCGGTCGATTCGGTGACCTCCGCGTCGTCATTGGCGGGCTCTGATTCATCTGTCATACGATAGTCGTGCCGCGTTTTGAATTTAAGTGCCACGTTTCGCAGACCGGCGAAGCAGCCAGCCTTATGACTGCCGCGAGCAAGGTAGGCGACATGTACGAGGTTGAGCTGAAGGTTCGAGCCGACCACGCCGATGTCAGCGAGCGACTCGGGCACCTGGGGGCCACCGAACGCGACACCGTGATACAGGAGGACACCTACTACGACGCCCCGACCCGGGACTTCGCCGAGACCGACGAGGCACTCCGCATCAGGCGTGAACACCCCGTTGGCGTCGACACATGGACCACGACGGTCACATACAAGGGGCCGCTTGTCGAGTCAGCCTC
>CAZFMU010000243.1:0-2807 GCA_964520165.1 uncultured Salinarchaeum sp.
GGGCGACCGCCGAGCATACCATCGGGATGCTCTTTGCGACCTTCCGATCGATTCCACAGGCCCACGGACGGCTCAAGGACGGCGAGTGGGCAAAGAGCGACTACCTCGGAACGGAGGTCAACGGCCGAACACTGGGCGTCGTCGGGCTGGGTCGAGTCGGCCGCCAGGTCGCCAGCAAGTGCGACGGACTCGGGATGGATGTCGTTGCGTATGATCCCTACATCCCAGAGGAGCGCGCGGAGGCGATCGGCGCCGAACTGGTCGACGAGCTCGAAGCCTGTCTTGATCGGGCCGATGTCGCGACGGTCCATACGCCGCTCACCCCGGAGACAGAGGGACTCATCGGCGCCGCGGAACTTGAGCGACTCGAGGGGGGTTACCTCCTGAACTGCGCCCGTGGCGGCATCGTCGACGAGGAAGCACTGGCGGCAGCCGTCGACGACGGCACGCTTGAGGGGGCGGCACTCGATGTGTATGCGACCGAGCCGCTGCCGGAGGATCACCCGCTATTGGACGTGGATGCCGTCGTCACGACCCCACACCTCGGCGCCAGTACCGCGGCTGCCCAGGAGGACGTTGCGACGCTGACAGCCCGGCAGGTGATTGCTGGCCTCGAAGGCCGGCCAGTAACGACTGCGCTTAACGCTCCGTCGGTTGACGAGAGCACCTTCGACCGGATCCGGCCGTATATCGATGTCGCCGAGACGGCCGGTCGGATCGCGACCCAGCTCTTCGAGGGGCGGGTCGCCGCTGTTGAGGTCACCTACGGCGGCGAGATCGTTGACGAGGACCTCGAGTTGGTCACGGCAGCGGCCCTCCAGGGCGTGCTTGAGCCACTCGGGTGGAATGTCAACCCGGTCAACGCCCGGAGTGTCGCCGAGGACCGTGGTGTGGAGATCACCGAGTCTCGCACCCGACAGGCCGAGGATTTCCAGAGTTTCGTCCGGGTGAGCATCAGCGATGACGAAGGGGCCGTCAGCGTGGATGGAACGCTCTTTGCCGACGAGACACCACGGATCGTTCGGATCGACGACTTCCGCGTTGACGCGATTCCCTATGGCCGGATGCTCGTGGTCGACAATGAGGACGTCCCGGGCGTGATCGGTCACGTCGGGACGGTCCTCGGCGAGCACGATATCAATATCGCAGGGATGTTCAACGCTCGTGAGGCCGTCGGCGGCGAGGCGATGACGGTCTACACGCTCGATGACCCGGTTCCCGAAGACGTGATCGATCGACTCGAAGCCGACGAGCGGATCATTGACGTCACCCCGATCACACTCACCCAGCCGACCGACGACGAGTGAGATACGATGTTCGACGAACTGCTCGGCCGAGCGGAACTCAAAGACCGGATCGCGGCGCTTGAAGCCGAACTTGATGAGCTTCGCGCGGAGACCGAACGGCTCGAAGAGCGGGCCGAGACTGCCGATCGCGAGCGCCGCGAGGCGATCCGGAAGCGCCAGGAGGTCCAAGAAGAGCGCAACCGCCTTGAGGATCGGATCGCCCAGCTCGAAGGGGAACTCGACCGGCAATCGTCGGACGAAACGGAGGTCTCGTACCGGGCGACCGATCAGGTGCGGGGGAGGGCAACGGAGACCGTCCTTGACCGACTCACGAGTTACGAGGCCCCACCAGAGGGCGTGTTCACCGCCGCGGTCGATACGGCGGCCGGACCGGCGGTCATGGATGCCTTCGGGGACCAAGCGGCTTTAGTCGGACGGGCGGCTCCCTGTGTGGCCATCACCGACGACCGTCGTATTCTGCGTGTCGCGCTCTCGCCACCGGTCATGCCAGAGTCCTTCAGCGAGTGGGGAGAACAACCGCGACTCAGGCGGTCGTGGTTTCTTCCGACCGGTGAGTTCACCCTCGCACTCGTGCGATCGGATCTGTTTGCTATGGGAACCTACCGTGGAAGCGAACGCGTCGACTACCACGGATTCAGCTCAGACGTGATGGGCGAACACTCGAAGGGCGGCTTCTCGCAGGCCCGGTATGAGCGACGGCGCGACGAGCAGATCGAAGCACACCTCAAAGAGTGTCGAAACATCTTAGCCGATCGGACGACCGACCGGCTGTATCTCGTCGGTGAGCAGACCGCCTTGGATGCGCTTGAGGTGACCGCAGACGTGACCGATACGGTCGATGCGACCGGGGCACCGGAAGCGGCCCTTGAGGAGGCCTTCCGGGAGTTCTGGACGACGCAGCTGTACCTGCTTTGACGCTTCAGGCCGAACGCTCAAGCCAGGGCGCGACGAACCAACCGGTATGTACACGGTCGTCGGCTGTAGCGACTGTTCGGCCCTCTGGGTGATCGATCCCGACCCCGAGACGGTTACCTGTCCGCGGTGTGGGACGCGACACCGTGTTGACCAACTCAAACGCTTCGTCGAGACCGATGACGAAGCCGAAGCCCGAGAGCTCCGGGCCTCGATGCTTGCCAACCGTCAGGAGGAGGGTGAAGCCTTCGCAGCCGTCGACGCATACGATGAGCTAGAATCTCGGCTAGACGAGGCCGGGGTTGATGATGCGACCTACCTGACCGCACAGGGGGTCGATCAGGATGCTACGGCGGCAGCGGGCGAACGCGCCACGCAGGGGACCGGCGGGGGGCAGAGCAAGCAGGAGACGGTGCGATCGGCACTCAAAACGCTTGATCAGCCGACGGAGATAGAGGTGATTGCATACGCCGATGAGCGGGGGGTTTCCCCCGAATACGTCCGCGATGCCTTAGCGAAGCTCCAGCGGACCGGTGAGGTGCTGTGCCAGGACGGACACTACCGGCTCCTATGAGTTGATCTCCTCTC
>CAZFMU010000244.1:0-2769 GCA_964520165.1 uncultured Salinarchaeum sp.
ATCGCCGACGCCGACATGGACTCCGATCCCCTGTTGGCGCTGGCCGGCCAGGTTCCGACGAGCTTCGTCGGCAACGACGCGTTCCAGGAGACCGATACGACCGGGATCACAGATCCGATCACCAAACACAACATCTTCTCCTCGCATCCTGATGAGGTCGGCAACGATGTCGGGGCTGCTGCCGCGCTAGCGGCCGAGGGGCGTCCAGGGCCGACGCTGGTCGACCTTCCGAAGGATGTCACGATGGGCGAGACCGATGTCGAACCGGACGAGCCCTCGACGCCGGACACCTACGAGTACCGCGAAGAGCCTGATCCGGTGGCCGTCAAAGCGGCCGCCGAGGTGATTGAGCGGGCCGACAAGCCGCTACTGCTCGCCGGAGGCGGTGTGATCAAATCCGGCGCAAGCGATGAGTTACGCACCTTTGCGACCGAACACGGGATCCCCGTCGTGACGACGATGCCCGGCCTTGGTTCGTTCCCTGAAGATCACGAGCTGTCCCTTGAGATGGGCGGGATGCACGGTCCCGGTTACGCCAACATGGCGATCTCGCACTGTGACCTGTTGATCGGGGTTGGCACCCGCTTTGAGGACCGGCTGACCGGTGACATCGAAACGTTCGCTCCCAACGCGGCGGTCATTCACGTCGATATCGACCCCTCGGAGATTTCGAAGAACATCGAGGCCGACTATCCGGTCGTTGGTGACGCGGCGGCCGCGATTACGGCAATCAACGACGCCATCGACGAGAGTCCCACCATTGACGACTGGCGCGAGACGGTCTTCGAGTGGAAAGACGACTATCCGATGGGGTATCCCACCCCTGATGACCGGCCGGTCCAGCCGGAGTTTATTGTCGAAGCGGTCGACGAGGCGACGGCCGACGACACAATCGTGACCACCGGTGTCGGCCAACACCAGATGTGGGCGTGTCAGTACTGGACCTACAAGGAACCCCGTACCTGGGTGTCCTCTCACGGTCTCGGGACGATGGGTTACGGGCTTCCCGCCGCCATCGGCGCACGCGTTGCTGCGGACGACGAGCAGGATGTCGTCTGTTTCGACGGCGACGGGTCCTTCCTGATGACGATCCAGGAGCTGTCGGTGGCGGTGCGCGAGGAGATGGACATCACATTCGTCGTCCTCAACAACGAGTACATCGGGATGGTCCGCCAGTGGCAGGACGCCTTCTATGAGGGCCGACGAACGGCCTCGAACTACCAGTGGGTGCCCGAGTTCGACAAACTTGCGGAGGCCTTCGGTGCTCGTGGCTTCTCCATCGAGCACTACGATGAGGCCCCCGATACCATCCAGGCCGCGCTTGAATACGATGGCCCGTCGGTGATCGACGCCCGCATCGACCCGGAGGCGAACGTCTACCCGATGGTTCCCGCCGGCGGGAACAACGTGGAGTTTGCCCTCGAAAAGAACCAGCTGTGAGGTGATTATCCATGAGCAACACTTCCGACGACGATTACCAAGCCCTCGAAGGACCGGCCCCCGACGAGCGTCCCAAACCGCGCGGTCAGCGAAACGCACAGGGTCAACGAGTTGATCCCAACGCCGACTCCACCCCCGACCCCGAACGGGTCACGCTCTCGGCACTCGTCAAACACGAACCGGGCGTCCTCGCCGATGTGGCGAGTCTCTTCCGCCGACGGCAGTTCAACATCGAGAGCCTGACCGTCGGTCCAACGGAGGACCCCGACCGTGCGCGCATCACCCTGGTGATTGAGGAGCCCCGTCCGGGCGTCCAGCAGGCGAAAAAACAGCTCCGGAAGCTCATCCCGGTGATCGCTGTCCGCGAACTCAAGCCGGACGCGGTCAACCGCGAACTCGCGTTGATCAAGGTTGACGCGGAGAACCCCGCGGCGGTGCAGTCGCTGGCGGAGATGTACGGCGGACAGGCTGTCGGTGCCGGTCGCGAGACCGTGACCGTCGAGATCACCGGGAGCCGTCCAAAACTTGAGGCGGCTGTCGACGCTTTCGAACAGTTTGGCGTCCGGGAGGTCACCCGGACGGGCGCGGCGGCAATCGCCCGTGGTACCGATTGGACGGCGCCAGTTGAGGACGAGTGGAACGCCAAGGCCGATACGATTCCGCCTGTCGAGGCGGACGACTGACCGGTCCACAGGCGCGTCGCGTATCGAAGCCGACAATTACCCCGACACTGACACCACCGATAATGACAGACGACTTCACGACACCGGTATACTACGGCGAAGACGCGGATCGCTCATACATCGAGGACAAGACCGTCGCCGTCATTGGCTACGGTAGCCAGGGCCACGCCCATGCCCGGAACCTCCACGACTCGGGTATTGATGTCATCGTCGGGCTCCGCGAGGACTCCAGTTCCCGCGCGGACGCTCGCGATGCCGGCCTTGAGGTCATGACGACCGCAGAGGCGGCTCGACACGCCGACATTGTCTCCGTGTTGATCCCCGATACGATCCAGCCCTCGGTCTACGAGGAGGCCATCGAACCGGGCCTTGACCCCGGCGATACCCTCCAGTTCGCCCACGGATTCAACATTCATTTCAACCAGATCGAACCGCCAGAGGATGTCGATGTGACGATGATCGCCCCAAAAAGCCCTGGTCACCTTGTCCGGCGGAACTACACCAATGACGAGGGGACCCCGGCGCTGCTGGCGGTCTACCAGGATGCCACCGGCGAGGCAGCCGACACCGCTCTCGCGTACGCCCAGGGCATTGGCTGTGCCCGCGCGGGCGTTATCGAAACCAGCTTCCGCGAGGAGGTTGAGTC
>CAZFMU010000245.1:0-2760 GCA_964520165.1 uncultured Salinarchaeum sp.
GCATTCCTCGATCCTACGACGCGGCAGAGCTGTTCTATGAGGATCGCGATATCGAACCGGTACCACCGATCTTCGAGGTCATCATCCCGATGGTCACCGAGGCGGCACAGCTGGACCTCGTACACGAGTACTATCAGGATCTCGTCGTTGGTCAGGGCTCGTATGAACTCACCGACGGCCGGACGGTCGCCGACTGGGTCGGACCGTTTAATCCGGAGTCGATCTCGATCATTCCCCTGATTGAGGACCGCCCGAGCATGCTTCGGGCACACGAGATTGTCGAGCAGTATCTTGAAGGGCGAGACGTGGATCACCAGCGGGTGTTTCTGGCGCGATCAGATCCGGCGATGAACTACGGCTCGCTTGCCGCCGATCTGATCAACAAGGTCGCCCTCCAGCGTCTCGCTCGCCTGTCGATGACGTCCGATGTCGAGATCCATCCGATCCTTGGTGCCGGCTCAACCCCGTTCCGTGGTAATCTTGCCCCTGATACGGCCCACGAGATTGCTGCTGCGTATCCTGCCGTTGAGACCTTCACCATCCAGTCCGCCTTCAAGTACGACTACCCCGTTGATGAGACCCAAGCCGGCATCAAGCGGCTACACGAGGCTGACGTTGGCCGACGGCCGCCACAACTCGACGCCGAGCGGGCGCTTTCGGTCATCGACGCGACCGCAGAGGTCTACGCTGATCACGTCGAGACCGTCGCCCCGCTTGTCAACCGGCTCGCCGAACACGTCCCCGATCGCCGGTCGCGAAAGCTCCATGTCGGCTTGTTTGGTTACTCCCGCGAGGTCGGCGAACAGTCGTTGCCGCGGGCGATTACGTTTACCGCTACGCTCTACAGTATCGGATTCCCGCCCTCGATTATGGGGCTTGCCGGTCTCTCCGGCGCGGACATCGAGTTCGTCGAGACGGTCTTTCCGCAGTTCTTCGAGAATCTCAAGCGTGCCCTGCAGTATTACAACCCCCGGTCGCTTTCGGTCGTCGACATCCCCGAAGAGGACGTCCAGGCGGCGCTTGATCTGGTCGATGTCGATCCCGACCCGGATCACCAGGCGGCGACCGACACGGTGATCGACGCACTCACAGCCGGCGGCACGCGTGCGCTCGAAGAGAGTATCGCTGAGGCAGCCCGAATCCGCCGGTTCCTCGGATAGCCCGCGATCAATCGGAGGCCAACACGGCCGCCGGATTCTCCGCGCTTGCCAACAGGCGATCGAGCGCCCGAACCATCGCCTCGACACTTGCTCGCGTGATGTCCGCCTCGCTTTTCGCGACCGTGACACTCCGATCGCCGCGTGACATCTCGACTTCGACGGTCACGACAGCGTCGGTCCCGCCGGTGACCGCGTCAACGTGATACGACTCAAGTGCCACCGTATCCGTGCCCAGCGCCTTCCGGACGGCTGAAACGGCCGCATCAACCGGCCCGGTCCCGGTCCCCGATGCCACTCGCTCCTCGTCACCAACGGCCAACCGCACACTCGCGGTTGGTGTGCTTCCCCCGCTGATGGCATTGAGATCAAGCACCTCAATGTACCGCGTGTGATCGCGGTCGGTGACCTCCTCAGCGATCGCCAGCAGATCGGCGTCGGTGACGCGCTTTCCACGCTCGCCGAGCTCTTTGACACGTCCGACAATTTCGTCGAGTTCCTCGTCGGTGACATCGATTCCGTGTTCGTTGAGGGCAGCTTTCGCCCCTGCCCGTCCGGTATGCTTGCCGGTGGCGATCCGTCGCTCGCGACCAACCATCGACGGATCGAACGGTTCGTACATCGCGTCATCCTTGAGCGTGCCGTCGGTGTGAATCCCCGACTCGTGGGTAAAGGCGTTCTCGCCGACAACGGCCTTGTTCGGTGGTAATTCAACGCCGGTGGCCCGTGCAACCGTTCGACCGAGGTCGTACAGCGACTCGGTCGCGATCGGTGCGTGTCCGTAGACGTGTCGGAGCGTCACCGCGATTTCCTCAAGAGCGACGTTGCCGGCCCGTTCGCCGATTCCATTGACCGTCGCGTGGACCATGTCAGCGCCGGCCGCAAGCGAGGCGAGGGTGTTTGTCATCGCCAGCCCCAGATCGTCATGGGTGTGGGTGCTTGTCGGCCCGAGTGCCGACAGCCGTGAGACTGCCTCGTAGACCCGCTCCGGCCCGGCAAAGCCGACCGTATCGGCGAAACAGACTCGGTCGGCGCCCGCCTCAAGGGCCGCCTCCATCAGCGACTCTAGATACGCGAGATCAGCCCGAGATCCATCCTCGCCGATGACCTCGACCCACAGCCCGTGGTCTATGGCGTACTCGACGAGTTCGACTGTTCGCTGGCGGGTCGCTTCGCGGGTTGAGTTGATTTTTTGCTCGATATGTCGATCGCTTGCCGGGACGACGAGATTGACACCGTCGACGCCACACTCAAGCGCGAGGTCGACATCCGAGCGAATGCCGCGGGCAAAACTTGTGATGCGAGCGTCAAGATCGAGTCCGGTGACCCGTTTGATCGCCTGCCGTTCGCCGGCACCGGTGCAGGCCGACCCGGCCTCGATGACGTCAACTCCTGTCTGGTCGAGTTCGCGGGCAATTTCCGCCTTCTCCGCCGGACTGAGCGATACACCCGGGGCCTGCTCGCCGTCGCGAAGTGTCGTATCCAGAAGAGCGATGTTGTGATCTGTATCGACCGTTTCGCCGATCCACGCCACTGAGGCGTCGTCGGCTTCACTCGGTCGGTTCACGGTGAATTTCCCGGCCAGCCGCCTCGCGGCGACTTC
>CAZFMU010000246.1:0-2743 GCA_964520165.1 uncultured Salinarchaeum sp.
AGTACTGTTCGGCCTACCGCGAGGTCATCGAGGTTGACGAGCCGGTCGAATACGACGACGCAATCGTCTTTAAGCCGACTGAAGAGCTTGGCTATCTGTGGTACTTCCCGCGATCGCCCACGGAGATCAATGTCGGTCTGGGCTTCCAGATGACTGAAGACCCGATGGAGCTTGTCGATGTCCTCCGGGCGGATCTTGAGGCGCGTCCGGAGTTTAAGAATGCTCGCGTTGTCGATAAGCTCGGAGCCGCCCTTCCGACCCGCCGACCCTATGATTCGGCGGTGGCTCCCGGATTCATTGCTGCAGGCGACGCTGCCGCCCATGTGAATCCCACGACCGGCGGTGGAATTCCCGGTGCCGCAAAGGCGGGTACCTGGGCGGCGGAGTACGCCGTTGAGGCCATTGCCGATGGTGGACCGACCGAGGAGGCTCTCTGGGGGTACAACCGCGATGTCATGACCGACTTCGGCAAGCGGTTCGCAGCGATGGACCTGTATAACATCTGGGGCACCGCACACGACATCGATGAACTCGTTGATGTCGTCACCGCGGTTCCAGGTCAGCAACTCGTTGATGCCGTCGGTCGAAGCGGCACTGCGTCAATGGGTCCGTTGTTGAAACTCCGGACGCTGTTTGAGACCTTCGGCCACTGGGGGCTGTTGTACGAACTCTATCAGATCCACGAGATTGCCAATGATCTCAAGGCCGTCTACGAGGAGTACCCGGCCTCGCCCGCGGAGTTCTCGTACTGGCAGGATCGCCGCGATCAGCTCATGGATGACGTCTATGCGGTTTCTGGGGCGACTCCGAAGTACTGAGACTATTCGAACTCATCAGCGGTGACACGCACGACAATCGTCTCCTCGACGTCTCGAAGATCGTAGGTCGGCAACGTGTCATCGGTCCGTCGGGCGTACAGCGGCTCGACTGGGCGTCCCGGTGCTGGACCATCGATCCCGTATATTTTGATGTATTCTCCGGTCTCCTCAGGCGTGCATGTCTCATTGCGCACGGCGCGTGCCAGCGCAGCCGAGAGCCACTCGTCGGTGTCGATCGAAGGCTCACGTACTAGTGCGAGATCGGTCACGCGCTTGAGGTGCCACTCAAGATCGTTCAACAGTGCAACGGCACTGCCGAGGCTGACCGTGTCGAGACCGATCGCGTTGGCAAACGGCTCACGGAGGTCGTAAGTCGCGAGTGCTGCCCCGGCGGTCTCACTGGTCAAAAGCGCCGACCGTAGGTCGACGTCGTCCGTCCCGATGAGGGCCACCTCGGTCACAAATGGGCGTAGACCGGTCGCGAACTTGTTGATTTCGTCACGCTCTATTGGGCACGTTCGACGCGTTCACCGTGTTGTGGCGTCAGACCAGTGTCAGACTGAGGGAGAAACATAATTACCCTGCGGGATAAAATGGCGCGCAAATGGACTCGATTATCGATGAGGCGATCGAAGAAGCCGAAGAGGGGCCCGACTCCGCGGATGAGTCGGAGCCGACATCCGACCCGTCGAACTCCTCTGAGTCGATGACCGACGAGGAGTTGCGGTCAGTCCTTGACGAACTTGAGACGAACATTACCGTCGTCGGGTGTGGCGGTGCCGGGAGCAATACGATCAATCGGATGGAAGAGGAGGGCATCCACGGCGCGCGGCTGATCGCGGCCAACACCGATGTCCAGCACCTCGTCGAGATCAACGCCGACGAGAAGATCCTGATGGGACAGGAGAAAACCGGCGGCCGCGGTGCCGGCTCACTCCCGCAGGTCGGCGAGGAGGCGGCCATCGAGAGCCAGGACGAAATCCTCCAGTCACTCCGTGGGTCGGATATGGTCTTTGTCACCGCCGGCCTCGGCGGTGGCACCGGCACCGGTGCAGCGCCGGTTATTGCAAAAGCGGCACGTGAGTCGGGCGCCCTGACGATCGCGGTCGTGACGACACCATTTACCGCTGAGGGTGAGGTCCGTCGGACCAACGCCGAGGCCGGCCTTGAGCGACTCCGCGATGTGGCCGACACCGTCATCGTAGTGCCGAATGATCGGCTACTTGACTCGGTCGGCAAACTTCCCGTTCGACAGGCGTTCAAGGTATCCGATGAGGTACTCATGCGGTCGGTCAAGGGAATCACCGAGTTGATCACCAAGCCTGGACTGGTCAACCTTGACTTCGCCGACGTCCGGACCGTCATGGAGCGCGGGGGTGTCGCGATGATCGGACTGGGTGAGTCCGACTCCGAGGCCAAGGCCGAGGACTCCGTAAAAAGTGCTCTCCGCTCGCCCCTGCTGGATGTCGACATCTCGGGGGCGAACTCTGCACTGGTCAACGTTACCGGTGGTTCCGACATGGCCATCGAGGAGGCTGAAGGTGTTGTTGAGGAGATTTACGACCGGATTGATCCTGACGCCCGGATCATCTGGGGTACGTCCGTTGATGAGTCCCTTGATGGGGCGATGCGGACGATGGTGGTCGTTACCGGCGTTGAATCACCTCAGATCTACGGTGGAGACACCCAGCCCGAGATGGGTCCGGCAGCCGGTGCCGGCGGCACCGACGCGACCACAACGAACCCTAGTGACGACATCGACTTCGTCGAATAACCCGCCGCTTCGATACGCCATCGATTCGAGCCCTCCGGAGTGCTATCTGGGTCCCACCCGATCAACAAATAAAAGAACGCCTGTTGTCTACGCTTACATAGGAGTATGAATATCCCGACCGACCTCTCATCGTACGTCCGGGTGCTGAAGA
>CAZFMU010000247.1:0-2703 GCA_964520165.1 uncultured Salinarchaeum sp.
GGGCCGCCACGGAGGGGGAACTCCGGTCGATCGGTGATCGGATCAGTACCGACATCGTGACCATCGCGACAACCGAACAGGCGACCGGAACGATCCGGGTGCGGCCGCGGTATGCCGACGCGGTGAGCGGCTCGTACCGGGCTGAGTTGACAGCCGATGGCGCGTCCTGTTTCGGAGGTACCGGCTACGATGGATGTCTACGCTTTCGAACCGGAACTCAGCCGGTGACGGCCGAGGTGCCGGTGAGTGTTCCCGACGACATAACGGTCGAACCCGGAACCGCACGAGGCGACACGCTCGGTATCGTTTACGATGCCGAGGAGGACACGATCACAATCACGAACACATGAAGACGCCGATCTGTAGTACCGAGGATCGCCGGGGAGTCAGCGAGGCATTAGGCTTCGTGTTACTCTTTTCGATCATTGTCACCGGGATCGGCGTCGTCTACGTTTTCGGCGTGCCGGCGATCGATGACCTTCGGACGAACCAACAGACCGAGAGTGCGACGACCGCACTACAGGCGGTGGCAGTCGGACTCGACAGCATCCAGCGCGGCGACAGTCCAACGCGGTCGATGGACGTCGCACTCGGTGGGCGCACGCTCGGCGTGCAGTCGGGAACGACGTTGACCGTACAAAATGAATCACAGAGGCTTCTCACCGTCGATGGTGCACTCGTCTATGGGGCCGGACGACCGACAGAAATCGTCTACCACGGCGGTGCAGTACTCAGACAGGATGGCCCCGACGGTGTTGTCCGGCGCGAGCCAGCGTTGCGGTGTGCCAACGATCCAGTGATCGTCTCGCTGGTGGAGGTAACCGGCCCGTCTCAGCCGACGGTCAGTACGGGGTCGGTGCGAATCATCGCCGAACGCCAGTCCGTCGAGACATACCTGGTCGACGATGAGGACGTGACGATCACCGTCAACGGCACCTACGCGGATGGCTGGGAGTCGTACTTCGATCGACTTGAGGACGAAAGCGCCTGGAATTACGAAGACGGACGGCTCCGGTGTCCCTCAGGAACCGGGACAATCCGGGTCACGCGGATCGATCTCGCGTTCGTTGAGTGAGTGGGGAAAAGGCTATTCCCCGCCCCGGATAGCTAGCTGTATGCCGCTCGACGATTTTACCGACATCACCGACGACGGTGGCGGGGACACCGGTGAGTCGGTCACCGACGTCGATCTCGATATCGAGGAAACATCAGACGATAGCGGGATAACCTTCGAGGAGACACCGACGACGCCGGACGGGGAAGAGACAGGAATCGGCATTCTCTCGGTTGCCGAGGGGCTCCGGATCGACGAGACCGGTGACGACACAGTCCTTCGAGCATACATCACTGCCGAGAACCGGTCCTCGATCCGGGTCGGGTCATACCTGCTCGTGCCCTATCCAGACGGCGAGCGGTTGTTCTGTCGCATCGGCGCGCTTGAGTACGCACAAGAGTTTCACAGCGACGACGCTACCGAACTTCAGGCCCGACGCGCGATGCGCGAGGACGGCATCAAGGAGGCCGATTACAAGTTTATCGCCGAGTTGACGCCCGTTGCCGTCCTGTACGCCGAGGATGGGGAACTCAAGCGCCGGATGACCGACCGGGTGCCGAAGCCGAAGACATCGGTACGGGCAGCAACCGATGACACCGAGATCAAGACCGGACTAAAGATTCCCGAGTCGGGAGTATTTCTTGGACACCTCGCCGTTGGTGGCCAACCGGTGACGACAGCGGCCGAGCCACCGCGGATCGACTACCGGCTCAAGGACACCTATGCGGCGGGCGATCCGCTGGTATTTCGCCACACGCTCATTGCCGGTGGAACCGGCTCGGGGAAGACCCACGCCGCAAAGAACGTCCTGCGACAGCTTCTCGCCGAGGAGCACACCTACGCGCTCCCGGACGGCCGCGACCGGCGGCCGGCAGTCGTCCAGTTCGATCCGCAGGACGAGTACGCCCAGATGCACGACGATAACCCGGAGGTCACCGACGCAGACCGGCGGGCCTGGGAGCGGGCGGACATTGCCTATGGCGGTCACGACGACACCATCGCCTTCGTCCCGAAAATCGCCGGAGCAAGTTACAATGGGGGAGAACACCGTGCCGAGCAGATCGAGTTCACCGTTCCCTTCTCAATGGTGCAGGACAACCAGTGGCTCGTCGCCGGCAGTGGGCTCAACGACAAGCAGTACCAAGCCCTCCGCGAGCTGCTCGACCGGTTCTTCGACCAGTACGGCGACGAGGGGACCTACGAACAGTTCGTTTCGTTCATCGAGGACCCGGCACTCAAGACAGAACTTGATGAAACCGGACGGATTCACGAGAAGACCTTCGAGGCGGTCGGACGGCGGATCCGTGGATTCGGGAGCATCTTCGATCAGGACGCGGTGCCGATCACCGAGCAGGTCAGGAAGGTCGTCTCACCGGGACGGCTGTCGGTCATTCCGACCTACCATATCAGCAGCACCCGGGCGGCCGAGGCGGTCGTTCTCGCGGTAGCGTCGCTACTGGTCGATCAGAAGCTCTCGAGTGATCCGACATACGACCGGATCAAGGAAACACCGCTGATCGTCGGCATGGACGAGGCACACAACTACCTGACCGACGCCGAAACCGTCCAGGCCCGGCGCGTCATCGGCAAGTTCACCGACGCCGCCAAGCAGGGTCGCAAGGAGCGGTTGGGGCTGTTTTTGATCACCC
>CAZFMU010000248.1:0-2699 GCA_964520165.1 uncultured Salinarchaeum sp.
CGGAGCAACGCCGCGACGATCTGTGAGACACTCGGCGGCGCCTCAGGTACCAATCGCTCTGGAGCGAGCTGAGCGAGAGCTGTGCGAACCTCGTCAAGCCGAACCTTCCGCCGGCGCGCCTCGCTCTCAAGCCAGTGAATCGCCCCCGTCGCCGCGTATGGAGACGCACACAACGCGTGGAACAGCGTCACCGCTTCGCGTGTTGGATCCAGCCCCTTCTCATCAAGCATCCGGGTGACCGCCTCGGCATAGTCACGTCGGTCGACCATCCGGACGGGAACCGTAACAGCCACTTCCGGCGCGTCCTCGTGGAGATCAGCTGGCTCAGACAATTGCCCCTCAAGATGACGGCCAAGCCGATGCGCTCGGGGGCCACGCAACACAAGCCCGCCAATATACGCCCCCAAGTACTCCCCCGGATCGGGCTCCAAGGTGAACGCTCGCTCCCGCTTATCCGCACGCTGTTCGAACAATTGTCGATAGAGCGCGAACGCACCATGCCGAGATTGGATCGCCGTCGAGATCGCAATCGTGCGGGCAATGGCCGACAATCGATCGTCTGCAGCACTCGGCACCCGGACCTCACGCACCACATCGACACCGGCTGTATCCAACAGGTGAACCATCGTCCCAGCAAGGCCGTGAGCAACACGGAGAATCTCACCACGGTACTGGCCACGGTCCTCATACGCACCGTTTGCTAGCGCTGTCGTCATCTCAGCGAGCTCAACGCCCCACTCGACGAGATTCTCCCGGAACTGTTCCCCATCCGCTGCCGCTTCACTCGAGAGCCCACCGATATTACGGGCATTCCGAAGGATCGCCGGAGGCGGATCAAGATCCTCGAGTCGGGCTGGCGGCAGGGCTTCATCAAGAAATCGCGGAGAAACTAAACTCAGTGCAAGACTCACTATATACTGGAGCGAAGACGTCGCCCGAACAGCGACGACCGCCTCATCACGCTCCCGATCATAGCTCACATATCGCGTCCGACGGTCCGCCATCGTCGCATCGGGGGCAAGAACATCGGAAACAGCCGTAATAGCCCCCGCATCAGCCGTCGCAGCCGCCGCAATATGCTCTCGCCGATCAAGATATCGCGTTCGAAATGGAACAGAGGCATCATCTGCTCCACCCTCCCCCCCTCCCGACCTCGCTGGACAACACGGCCTGTGATGAGAGTTTCCGGGATCGCTAAATTCGGTTTCAAGGGTTGCTTGTCGACCCTGTTCAGCGTCCATTGTCGCAACAACCGTCTTCCCCGCCGGACGCAACTCGACCTTCCGAGCAGCCCGAGGCCCATATCGTTCGAGCAACTGCAGTTCCTCGAGCCGACCGAGCACCTGGCTCACACGGCTTTTCGAAACCGCATGATTGGCCTGGACCTCGTGTAATGCGAGCGTATCGGACGGTTCCGCCTCAAGATCACGTAGCAATGCGACCGCCCGGCTATCAACATCAAGCGTCTCAAGCGCATGCTCAACGATCGCCGCACTGGGTGCGTGCTGATCCCCCCGAGTGGTGGCCCGCTCGTTAAACTCCACAGGTAGCTGCTCACGGTGTTCGCGTGCAAGCCATCGCGCTGTGATCGGTCCGGTCACAACACGCACGTCACACGTCGTTGCGAGGGCCGCTAGAAGCATGCAGTTCCGCTCGCGATGCTCCCGCCGCCGATCACGAACCCCCTCCGCGTCGACGACAATCGTCGGCTGCATCTCGGCTGCTTCAAGCAGGGCGATCGGACCGTCCGAAACTTCAGCAAGCGGGGCAAAGCCTACCGGGGTAATCTCGCCCTGCCCGAACTGGGCTGTCAGCTCGAGTGCGTGGCGATGCCCGTCCGTCTCAGGCGGCCGATCAAGATCCGCGACCAAACGGGCATAGCCACCATCGAGGGCCGTCACGCCGGCGTCATAGAGCGCGAGCGGGCGAGCCCGATCAGCATCGGCGAGCAGCTCACGAACCGCCTCAATCAGATGCTCCTGGAACCCCTCGGCGGTCGCGATCGTATGCCACAGGTCAGCCGGAGCTTGATCCAAGTCGACGGTCACGTCCGGCGCGACCGAGGGCTGACGGGTCGGAATACACCGACCGCTGTCAGGAGCGGCGAGCGCAATGTCGGAAGAAGACGGAGAAGCCATGACGTCGGAACAGCGCCCCGACGCCGCGGAGAACGGGCCACGACCGTGGATTTATTAGGGCCGGGTGGTTCCGTTCAAACACGGACCCACTACCCTATCACGGTCCGTCCCCCCATACGTCGGGGCAGACATCGACCGACGCCCTTGATCGCCAAAGACCAAAACCTTGCCAGAGTTTGGTGGCATCAAGGGCCAGTCGGTCGGCGTACAGTACGCCGACGAGAGACATCGCTGTCCTCGTCGACGCGCTCACTGGTTCGTCTGACCACCTCCGTTTGGTGTGAGCAGTTGGCGTGTCTGAGTGGGCATTGTCCCGTGCATTGCGAACCAGCGCGACAACTATCGGGGGTGAAGCCGATCGGCAGAGATGGGTCTCACCAGTAGGCTTATTACCCCGTGCCCGAAAGAAGGAGGTGTCCAACCATCCCTTCCTTCGGGTTTTGCGTTCGATTAGTCGCGCATATCATATTCTCACTCGCTATCCTACTTAAACGTTTGTCCGACGTCTGACGCTCGTGGCAATACTTCCGGGATATTCTGGCATATCGAGAATCAGGCGAC